>JBFKMY010000007.1:0-18988 GCA_041629615.1 Thermodesulfovibrionia bacterium
AGATTTTGCGGGCAGAATGTTCTTCTGCATCCCCTATTCAATGGTAGAACCGGTAAGGGAGAAACTCTATTCCGGTATCCACGGCGAAAATCTGGAAACTGACCAGAGATGGTCATTAATTATGAAGAATATATTAAGGCAGATGCGTGTGAGAGTAACGGCTGAGATAGGCCGGCTCACGCTTACCTTTGAGGACATTATGAAGTTCCGGGTTGGCAATGTGATAAATCTCGGCAAGTCAGTGACTGATGATCTCATTGTGAGTGTAGAGGGACTGCCTAAATTTAAGGGCACACCGGGCTTCAGCAGGGGAAACCAGGCCATTAAATTAACGGGAGACACAGAATAAACAGGATGCTACCGGGCTCTTTCCCGGTGTCCGGGAAGGGAGCCGCGTAAAGAGCCGATAGACGGAAATAATTAGAGATTATAACCATACGGGAGGTATCTTATGGAAGAACAGGGAGTGCAGCAGCAGGCAACGATGAAACGGGGGGAAGATGTTCAGCAACATGATTTTGAAGACCTGAAGGATGAAAACAGGCAGACCCTTGAGCGGGACATTGAATTTCTTCTCGACATTCCCGTTGAAATTACCGTTCAGCTTGGATCATCAAGGATGCTGATAAAAGAACTCCTGCAGCTCGGGCAGGGATCGGTCGTTGAACTGGAAAAGCTTGCCGGAGAACCAATGGAAATACTGGCGAACAACAGACTTATCGCGAAAGGCGAAGTGGTTGTGGTAAACGAAAAATTTGGCGTACGACTGACAGACATTATCAGTCCTACTGAGAGGTTGTCACAGCTGAAATGACAGGAACGTATATACAGGCGGCAGCAGCCCTTGTGTTTGTGGTTCTCCTGATAGTTGCGGCCGGATATGTCATGAAGAGAAAACAGAACAGATTTGGCCTTATGAGCATTGTCAGCTATCAGCCTTTCGGGCCCAAAAAGGGCGTCGCAGCCTTAAAAATAGGGAAAGAAATACTCATACTGGGTGTAACCCCCAGCGACATGAGGCTTCTGAGGGTGTTCCGGGGAGACGAGCTTGACCTGTCGGAGCCTGGCGGTTTTCAGAATACATTTGAAAAGTTTAAAAAAACAGGGGCACAGCGAAATTGAACATTGCGCATAGTAACATGAAATCTGCAATAAAACGTCAGGATGAAGCTGTCAGACATCGTCCGTCAGTTTTCACTGGAGTGAGACTCGTCATGTCTGCCGCTTTTATCGTGATCGTCATCTCTGCCGCTGCATCTCCCGCGTATGCAATTGATATAAAGGACATCAATAATCCATTAATTGAGACATTTCTCCTTATCAGTTTTCTTTCCTTCCTTCCCGCCGTGCTCATAATGCTTACGTCCTTTACCCGGATTGTGGTAATCCTCTCATTTTTGCGGCATGCATTCGGCGGACAGAGTGTTCCGCCAAACCCCGTAATCATAGGACTTGCACTTTTTCTGACGTTCTTTATTATGTCTCCTACCATCACTGTTATTAATGACAATGCGATTACTCCCTATATGCAGGAAGACCTGTCTTTTGGAGAGGCTATTGATCAGGCAGTCCCTCCTCTGAGAAAATTTATGCTGAAACAGACGAGACAGAAAGACATTTCCCTCTTCGCCGGATTGTCAAAGAAGCCTCTTCCTGATTCACCGGAAGAGCTTACCATGGGCGTTCTCATTCCGGCCTTTGCAATAAGCGAACTGAAGACATCCTTTGAGATTGGATTTTTACTGTTCCTGCCATTTCTCATTGTGGATATGGTCATTGCAAGCATACTGCTGAGTATGGGTATGATGATGCTGCCGCCTGTCATGATCTCACTGCCTTTTAAGCTGCTCCTGTTTGTACTGGTTGACGGGTGGAACCTTGTTGTCGGATCAATGATGAGGAGTTTCTCATGACGGTGGACACGATTAATTCAATAACTGCGGAAATGTTCATGACGGTCTTATACGTGGCCGGACCGCCGCTGATCGTTGGTCTGATCGTTGGCCTTTTAATAGGATTATTTCAGTCGGTGACCCAGATACAGGAATTTACACTGACCTTTGTACCGAAAATGCTGGTGGTATTTGCCTGTCTTTTTGTCATGATGCCATGGATGTCTGAAAAAATGGTCAGATTTACCAAGAACCTTATAACACAGATACCGTCATACATACGATGAATGATGCGTAATTGATAATGTAAAAGATATGAACGAATTAATGATACAGAATATGGATCAGTTTTCTCATCACATAACCAACTTTTTGTTTATCCTGCTCAGGGCCGGGGTTTTCATAAGTCTGCTTCCCGTGATAGGGGGGAAACAACTGCCTGCCCAGTTCAGGATAGGCCTGGCAGTTTTTATATCGCTCCTGTTGACTCCTGTTGTGAATTTTGAAATAGCAGAAAATAATATTCCCATTTTAGTCATGAAGGAGCTGATTATAGCTATAGCTCTTGGCCTGACGGTAAGGTTTATATTTCTCGCAGTGAACATGGCCGGAACATTTATCAGCTTTACCATGGGACTGTCCATGGCGAGGGTCTTTAACCCGGAAGTGGGGCAGGACACCCTTATAGCGCAGACCTACGGAATTGTGGCGACCCTGTTCTTTCTTGCAGTGGAGGCCCATCATGATCTTATTTTTATTTTTGTGAAAAGCTTTGAATTACTTCCTGCCGGACAGTTACAGATCGGGCCCCTGCTGCCCGGGATCGTGTCCATGGGAAGCGGCCTCTTTGTTCTCGGACTGAAAATAGCTGCGCCAGTTATGGTCGGCGTATTGATCGTTCAGTTATTGTCCGGGTTTTTATACAAGGCGGCACCGCAGATGAATATATTCTTTATTGCATTGCCTTTAAACATTTTTCTGGGGATCATATTGATGATCCTGAGTATTCCTGTGTTTGAACATGTTCTTGGCATAAGCTTTAGTGATCTGAGAGAAGATATGACGCGTCTCATCATGACGGCGAAAGGATAGGAATAGAAAACAGGGGAAAATGACAATAATCCCCCGGGAAGTAAAGAGTTAATAAAATGGCAGACGAATTTCAAGAGAAAACAGAGCGGGCCACTCCACGAAAAAAGCAGAAGGCGAGAGAGAAGGGACAGGTCGCGCGGAGCAAGGACCTCACGTCCATGGTCACGATGAGCGGTATCTTGATGATATTTTATTTTGCCGGAGAGCTGTTTTTCTCAAACATGGCCGGAATGACCGGGGCGATTCTCAGCCTCAAGTACGGCACAGATCCTCTGCATGTTTCACGGATTGCGATCATGCAGGGCGTCAAAATCATAGCTCCTTTTTTTCTTGTTTCCATAATACTGGCCATATTTGCAAGTCTTATGCAGGATGGAATTGTTTTTAAACCCCTTAAAATCGAATGGGGCAAGCTGAATCCTCTTGAGGGACTGAAGAGGATATTTTCAGTAAAAGGTCTCACCGAACTGTTGAAGAGTGTGCTGAAATTCACCATAGGCGGATGGCTTGTCTATTACATCGTTAAAAAAGATGTGGAAGTGCTGCCGAGTCTTTCAGCCATGGAAATACATGAGATGGTGAGGGTTTCGGGTAAACTGGTCATGGATGCGGTCATAATTGCATTTGCCTATTACATGATCATTGCCGTCATCGGGTATTTGATTGATAAATGGCATCATGAAAAATCTCTGAGAATGACCAAGCAGGAAATAAAAGAAGAGGCAAAGGAATCTGAAGGAGATCCCCTGATTAAATCAAGGATAAAGAGCGCACAGCGAGAAGCAGCAAGAAAACGGATGATGCGGGAGGTGCCGTCAGCAACTGTTGTCATCACAAACCCGACTCATCTGGCTGTTGCCATCAAATATGAAGACAAGGGGATGCCGGCACCCCGGGTGGTAGCAAAAGGAGCGGGCATCATTGCCGCACGGATAAAAGAGATTGCAACCAGACACGGAGTACCGATCGTAGAGGACAAGCCACTCGCGCGGGCGCTCTTCAAAGTGGAGTTGAATGCATTTATACCTGAAGGGCTTTATGTGGCAATTGCCAGGGTACTTGCGTATGTTTATAAACTCAGAGGAAAGATATGAAACTGCTTGCTTTGTTAGAAAGGAGATCAGATGTTGTAGTGGCGCTGATGCTGATATCAGTCATCGGGGTCATGCTTCTGCCATTGCCTCCTTTTCTTCTTGATATAATGCTGACCCTGTCGATCTCACTGTCGATAACAATTCTTATTACATCTGTGTATATAAAAAAACCGCTTGATTTCTCCGTGCTTCCTACGCTCCTTCTTATGGCGACCCTCTTCAGGCTTTCACTCAATGTTGCGACAACGAGATTAATACTGTTAAAAGGGAATGAGGGGGTAGGCGCCGCAGGTCAGGTAATTAATTCATTCGGAAACTTTGTGGTCGGGGGAAACTATGCCGTAGGAATAATTATCTTTCTGATCCTCGTGATTGTTAATTTTATTGTCATCACGAAAGGGTCAGGACGAATTGCAGAAGTAGCAGCCCGGTTTACCCTCGATGCCATGCCGGGCAAACAGATGGCAATTGATGCTGATCTGAACACCGGTCTTATAGACGAAGCAGAGGCGCGGGACCGCAGACAGCTTATAGCGCAGGAATCGGATTATTATGGGTCGATGGACGGCGCCAGTAAGTTTGTCCGGGGTGATGCCATTGCCGGATTGATAATAACGGGAATTAATATTATCGGCGGTCTCATTATAGGCACAGTACAAAAGGGAATGCCGATCGTAGATGCTGCCACGACATATACGATTCTGACCATTGGTGACGGTCTTGTATCACAGCTGCCGGCCCTCCTGATATCGACTGCGGCAGGCATTGTGGTCAGTCGGGCGGGAGTCGAGAGTAACATAGGCAGAGATATCACCACCCAGGTAATTGTTAATCCGAAGGCACTTCTTACCGTGGCTTCTGTGCTTGTTGTCCTCGGTCTGGTTCCGGGGCTTCCCCATATCCCGTTTTTTCTCATTTCAGCAGTGGCAGGAGGAATGGCATACATGCTTACGAAGGTGCATCCGGAAGAGGAAGTGAAGGAGGGACCGTCTGACGCTGCCCGGGAGGAAACAAAAATCGAGTCCTTTCTTGAACTCGACCCCCTCAGTCTTGAAATTGGATATGGACTCATCCCGCTGGTTGATGAATCAAAGGGTGAGCTGCTGGGAAAGATAAAGGCCATGAGAAGGCAGCTTGCATCGGAACTCGGATTTGTAGTGGCGCCGATACATATTAAAGACAACCTTCAGTTAAGGCCCCATGAATACAGTTTCCTTATTCGCGGTATAGAGATTGCAAGGGGCGAAGTCATGATGGGCAGCTGGCTCGCCGTTGCCTCCGGTAATGCCGAAAAAATCGAGGGAATACCGACAAAGGAACCTGCCTTTGGTCTTCCGGCCTACTGGATTGAGGAAAAGGATGTAGAAAATGCCCAGCTTGCCGGCTATATGGTAGTCGACACTGCGACTATTGTTGGAACACATATTACCGAACTTATAAGGGAGTATTCATGGGAACTTCTTACGAGAAGCGAAACGCAGAAACTGCTGGACAATATATCCAGGACCTATCCCAAAATTGTTGAAGAATTGATCCCTGCAAACCTGACGCTCGGGGCTGTTCAGCGCGTATTGCAGAACCTTCTGAAAGAACGGGTGCCGATTAAGGATATTATTACCATTTTTGAGACGCTGCTTGATTATTCCCCGGGCATCAAAGATCCTGAAACCCTTACCGAGCATGTCCGTCAGGCCCTGTCAAGGACAATCACCAGACAGTATGTGAATGATGAAGGCAAGTTGACGGTGTTTACCCTTGATCCTGCCTATGAGAAGCTGCTGTCCCAATCCGAAGGAGGCGGTGCAACTCCCGATATAATCAACAGGCTTATAAAGAGCATAGAATCTGTTCTGTCTTCAGGAAAACTGAAAGGGGCACAGCCCATAATTCTCTGTTCTGCGAATATCAGGAAATATATCAGAAAGATTGTAGAAAGAATTTCATCGTCATTTGTCGTGCTTTCAAGTGCAGAAATTGTATCAAAAACTGATCTCGATATTAGAGGAATGGTGAAGTATGAAAATTAAAAGAATACGCGCAAAAAATTTCAGGGAGGCCCTGTCGCTGGTAAAAAAAGAGCTCGGGTCCGATGCGGTAATCCTTTCTTCGGAAGACAGAAAAGGGATGAAGCCCTTTGTAGAGGTGACTGCTGCCATAGATTATGATCCACAGGGGGATTATTCTGATCAAACTGTTTCTCAGAAAGGAACGAACAGTCCTCCGCCGGACCGCACACCGGAAGCGCACCTTTTACCTGAAATGTTTCGCAGTGATTTTGCAGAACTGAAGAAAGAAATCATGGGTCTGAGAAACCATATTGAGGACATGAAGAACGGCGGATATGAATTGACGATTCCCGAGGAAAGAAAGCATCTTTATTCTTTTCTTAAATCAAGGTCCATCAAAGAGGAATATGCACTGGAACTGGTAAGAAGGGCCGATGCACGGGAAGATATCGAAGAGGTCATGAGTGATGATCTGAATGTATCCGGGCCGGTGAAAAATGCGCTGTTACGGTGCGGGGACAGTGCGAAAAAAGAAGACAGACGGATATCAATGCTGATTGGTCCGACCGGTGTAGGCAAGACAACCACTATTGCAAAGCTTGCATCAATGGCCATCAGGGAAGGCAGGAAAGTGGGAATGATCAGCATTGATACATACAAGATAGGCGCTGCGGAGCAAATACGGATATATTCACGGATGATAGGAATCCCCCTGGACATCGTAGCAGGCAGGGAGAGTTTCAGGAAGAGCGTAGAGAAATTCAACGACAGGGACGTGATTTTAGTTGATACAACCGGACAGAACCCCAGAGACATTGATTACATTAATGGTCTCAAAGATATCTGCCAGACGGGGATGCCGATTGAAACTCAGCTCCTGCTGAGCGCATCAAGCGATTGCGACTTTCTCATTGAAACCTGCAAATATTACAGCTCACTCCCTGTAGATTATATGGCCTTTACAAAGACAGATGAGGCAGTGCGGCTGGGTTCGATCTATAATCTCTCCTGTCTCTATCAGAAACCCGTTGCCTATATCACCACAGGACAGAGAGTGCCCGGGAATATTGAATTTATGGACAGTAGAAAATTGACAGATATTATTTTGAGAGGGAGCGCGTAATGGATACGGTAGAAAAAAAGGTTGTGAGAACAATAGCGGTAGCGAGCGGCAAGGGAGGTGTGGGGAAGACGAATATCACGGCAAATCTGGCTATCGGCCTGAGCAGACTTCAGAAAAAGGTCCTTGTATTTGATGCTGATCTCGGTCTGAGCAATATTGACGTCATACTGAATCTCGCCACGAAGTATAACATCAAACATCTCTTTAACGGGGAAAAAAGGCTGGAAGACCTTATCGTTGAAGGTCCCCAGGGGATCAAGGTGCTTCCCGCAAGTTCAGGCATCCAGGAGCTTACATCACTTGACGAATTTCAGAGATTGCGGCTGATTGAAGAGTTTGAGTCCTATGAAGGAAACATCGATTATCTATTGATTGATACGTCCTCGGGAATATCTCCCAATGTTGCCTTTTTCTGTATGGCAGCGCAGGACATTATTATCGTTACTTCATCTGAACCCACTGCAATGACCGATGCATATGCGCTCATCAAGGTTCTCTTTACTAAATATCAGGAAAAGGACTTCAGGGTCCTGGTCAATGATGTAAGGGACGCAGAGGAAGCGACCGATGTCTACAGGAGACTATCGACCGCGGCAGAAAGATTTCTGAGCATCTCCCTCGACTACTTAGGGTTTATCCCTCACGATAATGCTGTTCATAAGGCAGTCCGGCAGCAAAGGGCGCTTATTGATGCCTATCCCGACAGTGCAGCATCCAGAAGCCTGCTTAATATTTCTGAAAAGATCACAAATGATAACCATAAACATATTAAGGGAACTATCCAGTTTTTTCTTGGAGGGCTATTGAAATCGAAATGCTAAAGTACAAGACAGAAATAAAGGAAGACAAAAGAGAAGAGGTAATCAAGGAATTTCTGCCGTACATCAAGTATACCGCGTACAGGCTTTCATGGAAGCTTCCTCACCATGTTACGACCGAGGACCTTGTGAGTGTGGGACTCATGGGGCTCATGGATGCTCTCGAACGGTTTGAGCCCGGAAAGGTAAAATTGAAGACCTATGCGGAACTGCGTATCAAGGGATCAATGATTGATGAGTTGCGGGCAACGGCATGGATTCCGAGATCAATGAGAAAAAAAATAGATGTTATCAATAAGGAGCGTCTGAAGCTGGAAAAGAAGTATGGCAGAATGCCTGACGATACGGAGGTTGCGAAGTCGCTGAAAATGCCCCTTGATGAATATTTCAAGACACTTCAATACGCGACCTCCTCGAATCATATAAGACTGGAAGATTTTCGAAACAGCAGATATTCCGACAGCGATCTTAATATAACGGAATGCATCGCAGACCCGAAGGCAAAGAGTCCCCTTGCCGAGCTTGAAGAGAAGGATACAAAGGAAAAACTCGCAGACCTGATTGATACGCTCCCTAAAAAGGAAAAAATGGTGCTGGCATTGTATTACTATGAGGAACTTACGATGCAGGAGATAGGCAAGGTGTTAAATATTACTGAGTCACGGGTCTGCCAGATACACAGCCAGGCGCTCATAAAACTCAGGACAAAAATTAAACATATACGATAGGGCGGACAGACGCGCATGTCAATAGAAGGACTGGGCAGTACATTAGGAATAAGGGAAGTAAACAAGGAAGAGAAATCCGGAATGGACCAGAAGAAAAAACAGCGGAGAGAGGAAAACAGGAAGAAGAAGAGAGGGGAAAAGGAGCGGAACATTAAAGACGGGAAGGACGGTCCCTCAGAGGATGTCCCCCCGGGATGCAAAGGGAAGATAGATATAAGAATATAGGGCATATATTTTCCCCATGGGAAATATTTTCCGTGATGAATATGAAACTGAGATGAATAATTTTACATGGACCGAGGCAATGCTTCATTATTTAAGGATTAATACGTTATTTAAAAACAGGATGGCCCTGGAGCTGCCTGGCATTAAGTTTGCAATATAAAACAGCATGTATAAAGGAATCTACATAGCACTTTCAGGAGCAGTTTTAAAACGCCGCAATCTGGATATCTTTGCCCAGAATATTGCCAATGCAAATACCACGGGGTATAAAAAGGAAAGGATTTCATTCAAAGACTATATTGTCCCTGCTGATAACAAAAAGGATTTGAATGGCGATGGACGGGTAATGGCGGACCTTTCCCGGAGTATCATTGACTTTTCCAGCGGCGCCCTTTCACGCACGGGAAACCCCCTCGATGTTGCCATACATGGGAACGGGCTGTTTGCCCTTGAGGAGGGAAAGTTTACGAGAAACGGAAGTTTTATGATCAGCAGTGAAGGATATTTAACAACAGAAAGCGGAGTCGCCGTGCTGGGTGAAGGGGGCCCCATACAGCTGCAGGGGGACCGTATCGATATACTTCCCTCAGGAGACATTATTGTTGATGATCTCCTTGCAGACCGACTCAAGATCGTTGATTTTCCCGATAAAGGAGTATTAAAAAAACTGAACGGAGGAATGTTTACTTCTAAAGAAACGGGTGAGCCGGTCACTGCGGAGGTCAGTCAGGGTTTTCTGGAGACTTCCAATGTGAACGTTATTCAGGAAATGGTGCAGATGCTGGCATCGAACCGGGAATTCGAGAGTTATCAGAAGATGATACATGCCTTTGATGAAGCGTCTTCAAAAACAATTAATGAACTTGGAAAGTAATACATAATATAAATCAAACCGGAGCAGGTAAAAGAAAAACAGGAGGATAAATGGACAGATCGTTATTTATAGCAGCAACCGGGATGGAGGCACAGCGGATTAATATTGATGTGATATCAAATAATCTTGCCAATGTGAACACCACCGGATATAAAAAGAGCAGGGCTGATTTTCAGGAGCTTATGTATCAAACGGTAATAACAGCAGGCGCTGAATCCTCGGAGGGCACCGAAGTACCGACAGGCATACAGCTGGGGCTCGGTGTCAGGCCCGCAGCGGTTCAAAAAATATTTCAGCAGGGTGACTTTGTATCTACGGGAAACAGTCTTGATATGGTCATCGAGGGGAAGGGCTTTTTTCAGATAGCCACTCCTGACGGTGAAATTGCCTATACCCGCGCAGGTGCTTTCAAGCTCGACAGCGAAGGCAATATCGTAAACTCTGACGGGTATCCCATGGAGCCGGCAATAACCATCCCTTCCAATACCCTGGAAATTACCGTATCAGCTGACGGCACTGTTTCTGTTCTTCAGGCAGGCAGCAGCACGCCCGTGGATGCGGGACAAATAGAAACAGCCCAGTTTGTTAATCCCGGAGGGCTCAAGGCCATAGGAAAAAACCTTTTTCTCCCTACAGGATCATCGGGAGAAGCAACAACGGGAAATCCCGGATCAGAAGGGCTTGGCTCAATTAATCAGGGGTTTATTGAACTCAGCAATGTGAATGTTGTTGAGGAAATGGTGAACATGATTGTGAGCCAGCGCGCATATGAATTAAATTCAAAAGTAATTCAGTCAACGGATGAGATGCTGGCGCTGGCCAATAATATCAAGAGATAGCGTATGAGGAGGAAAGGAAATAATGATGAATAAGAGATCCCCTGCATGTATTCCGCTCATGATCGCATCCATGGTTGTTATTTCATCCTTCATCCTTATGACGTCTTCCCCTGGTGCAGCGGGAGCCTGGAGCCCGGAAGATGAGCTGAAGTCCTATCTGGAGAGTAACTACCCCTGGGATGACATAGAAGTAAGTAATGTCCGGGTGACCGGGAGTACCGGCAGTGAACTCCCTGAAAGTATCATTGTGGAAAAGGGCCCGCTCGGCAACGCCGTCTTTTCATTTCTCTTTGAGAAGGATGAAAGAATCATCGTGAGGGCCAATGTCAGGGCCTTCGGTCGGGTTGTAAAAAACAAAAGGCCGTTGAGGAAAAGCCATGTTCTCAGGGACGAAGATATGTATGTTGCAAGGATGGACATACGGAAAATGCCAAAGAGTTCAGTGAAAGACCCGGAAACACTTCTGGGGAAGGCCCTGAAAAGGTCAATTGCTGCAAATGTCACGATCAGGGCGGAAATGATCGAGATGTCCCGGGTGGTAAACCGCGGAAAGGATGTGGTGCTTTTGCTGAGCTATAATGGGATGAGCATAAGGGCTGCGGGAAAGACAAAAGAGAAAGGCCATGTCGGAATGCCTGTAAAGGCAATGAACCTCTCATCAAAAAAGGAAGTCATCGGACTGCTTCTCGATGAGAGAACAGTTAAAGTAGAACTTTAAGGCAGGTATGTGAATGAATAAAAATAAAACAAAATTTAAGTGGCAGTATAGCATAGGGGTGTTTTTCAATATCTGTGGCCTCATCTTGTTGCTCTTTATTGTGGCGGTGATGTCTGGTTGTGCGACCCCTGCAGCCAAACTTCCTCCCCCTCCGCCTAAATATGTTGATAATGTTGAAGACATAGCAGGACACTCATCGGTGAACTCCCTCTGGAGTGACAGTGGAAATTTATTTGAAGACAGAAAGGCGCGCAGGCTGAATGATCTTGTAACAATAAATGTTGTTGAGAGTTTGTCCGGATCGGGCAAGGCTGACACGGATACAAGCCGTGAATCGACAATTGATTACGAATTGACAAACTTTCTGGGCATGAATAATGATTTTAATCTTCATAATGCGTTCGGTCTTAAAGATCTGTATAAAGGAGCGAATGTTTTTGAGCCGGCAATAGCAAGTACGGCAAAATCAAAATTTAAAGGAGCGGGTGACACGAACAGGGAGGGCACCCTTATTGCGACGGTGACGGCAAAGGTCGTAGAAGTAATGGCGAACGGAAATCTTGTTCTGGAGGCACGAAAAGAACTGACGATAAACAACGAAACGCAGATACTCGTCCTGAGCGGCATGGCACGACCCGATGATATTTCATCGGACAATATAATATTGAGCAGTAAGATTGCGGATGCGCAGGTATATTATGTCGGAGACGGTGTACTTCAGGAAAAACAGAGTCCCGGATGGGTCGTAAGGACGCTGGATTATATATGGCCGTTTTAAGAGAAGGGAAGAACAGCAGGGGTGCATCGCAATACGCCTCTGAAAGATAACGTTAAAGGAAAGAATATGAAAAAAATAATAGCAATTATAGTGCTCCTCATAGTGTTCACTTTCCCGTCTGCTCTCGTTACCTTTTCTTATGCCGAGCGTATCAAGGACATAGCGAGTTTTGAAGGAGTGAGAGACAATCAGCTTATCGGATATGGACTTGTAGTAGGACTCGACGGCTCCGGCGATAAGGGAAAAACAGCAGTACAGAGTATTTCAAGCATGCTGAAGCGAATGGGAGTGACGGTAAACCCGAGAGACGTACAGTCAAAAAGTATTGCCGCCGTTGTTATTACTGCCACACTTCCGCCCTTTGCAAAACCGGGTATAAAAATTGATGCACTTGTGTCGACGATTGGCGATGCAAAAAGCATCCAGGGCGGCACCCTGCTTCTTACCCCCCTGAAAGGTCCTGACGGCAAGGTGTACGGCCTTGCCCAGGGACCGGTTTCTATTGGCGGTTTTGCTGCTGAAGGGGAGGGCGCATCATCACAAAAAAATCATCCTACCGCAGGTAAAGTTCCGGAAGGGGTGACCATCGAGAAAGAGCCTTCTTTTACTCTCGGCGACGGAAATGAAATCCGTCTTTTCCTCCACAAAGCCGACTTCGCTACCGTGGACAAAATATCAAAAAGAATAAATGAAGCATTTCAGGGTGACTATGCGTTTTCTCTCGATCCGTCTGCCGTCAGGCTGCTCGTTCCCTCTGCATATAAAGACAATATTGTTCAATTGATTACAAAAGTTGAAGAGCTTGATGTTGCCGTTGATATCGCGGCAAAGGTAATTATTAATGAAAGAACAGGGACCATTGTTATAGGAGACAATGTGAGGATATCTCCTGTTGCGATTGCCCATGGTTCCCTGGCCATTGAAATCAAGGAAAGGCCTGAAGTTTCTCAGCCCCTTCCCTTTGCCCCTGAAAATGCAGAGACTGCTGTTGTTCCGCGGACAAATATTTCCGTTAATGAACAGAAATCATCTCTTCTCCCCGTATCGGGAGTTACCCTGGGGCAGGTAGTCAGGGCCTTAAACTCACTGGGAGTAACGCCGCGTGATTTAATATCCATCCTTCAGGCATTAAAGGCATCGGGTGCATTGAGGGCAGAACTGGAGATCATATAATGGATCAGATTTGGGAATTCAGCAGGCAGCAGTCATTTATAAAGAACGAAGGACAGCAGATAAAAAATACCAGGCCGGGGAATACGGGACCCGGTTCCCGGAATGAGAAAATTCAGAATCAAAGGGAGGATATTAAAAAAGTTGCAAGGGAGATGGAGTCTCTCTTTGCCTACCAGTTATTGAAAGTAATGAGAGAAACGAGTACTCCTGATTCAACCGGAAATACTATGAGCGGTCAGGACACCTATATGAGTCTTTTTGATATGGAGGTCTCCAGGCTGTTTGCTGAAAGAGGACTTGGTCTCCAGAGTGCAATAATTAACTGGCTGGACCGTTCACCTGACACCTATAAAAGTGAAGGCAAAGATTCTGAATAAGGCTATAGCTAAAGTTATTGGAGAATGAGCCGATAAGAAACACAGGAATTGTAAAGATATTTTACACATATAAAAATTACACTGCGGGCACAGTAATACTCACAGTGTTTATTATAGACGGGGTGTATAAAAGGGGGTAGGAACAATGAAAATAGAAGGCAACAGCCAGATTTCAGGCAAGGATCTGTTAAACAGGGTCAATGATCCGGGCAAAAATCAGGAAGCGGAAAAAAAGGCCGATACTCAGGATACAGGAACTAAAGATAAAATAAGCTTGTCCGGAAAGACAAGAGAAATAGATGAACTCAAGGCATTGATAAGGGACCTCCCTGATATCAGGACGGACAGGGTTGAGGACATAAAAAAGGCGGTCGATGCCGGCAGCTATAATATTGATTCACTTAAAGTCGCTGAAAAAATATTAGAAGAGATATGACATCAGATACCGCAATAGTACACATACTGAAGGAGCAAATCACCGCCTATAAGATACTCCATGACCTTTTGATCCGGGAGAGGGCATGCCTGGTCAGCATTGATTCAGAAAGGGTTGAGGAAATTTCCAAAGAAAAAGATACGGTCATCATGAGACTGAGACTTCTCGAAGAAGAAAGGCAAAGGCTGATTAAGCAGTTTGCCGCTGATAATGGAATAAGCAGTAATGTCAATCTTGATGAACTGGGAAAATGGACGGGAAATAATATTTTCTCTGAGCTGCGTTCCCGGCTGATGTCTCTCCTGCAGAGTATAGAGGAAATGAACAGGTTTAACTCAATACTGATTGACCGCTCTCTGAACCATATAAAGAACACGAATAATTTTTTCAGCCTGTTCAGGAAAGAACATGAAACGCAGGCTACGGGTGTTCTTTTGTCAAAGGAGACATAGATGTCGCTTTCCGGACTTTTTGACATCGGCAAGTCTGCAATTTTTGCAAGTCAGACGTCACTCAATGTAATAAGCAATAATATAGCCAATGTCAATACGCCCGGGTACAGCCGGCACGAAGCGATACTTGAAATAGCAGATCCGGTCCAGATAAAGGGTGATTATATCGGCAGGGGTGTGGCAAATGTCGAAATCAGGAGGCATTATGACAGTTTCATTCATCTCCAGATTATCGGGCAGAACCAGAGTTTTGGCAGGTCCTATGGACTGGAGCGCGGATTAAGCCATATTGAGCAGATATTCAATGAGGCCCGAAACCTGGGTCTGGCAAATCCTTTAAAGGATTACTTCAATGCCTGGCAGGACCTTTCAAACAATCCTGAAGCACAGCCCCAGAGGACTGCGCTGCTGCAAAATGCAAAGGCCCTGGTGGAGACCGCCCGGCAGATGGAAACAGATATTCTGGATACACTGGATGAAATCAATATGGACATCGGGAATGTTGTGAATGATATAAATGCCATAACGTCGAAGATATCAACGTTAAATGAAAAAATAGCCCAGCTCGAGGCAGGGCTCAGCACTGACCAGGCCAGTTATTTCAGGGATGAACGTGACAGGCAGCTCAATGCTCTTGCAGAACTGATGGACTACAGCTGGTATGAGGGAAAAAATGGCCGTGTTTCAATCCTTGTTAAAGGCAGGACCCTTGTGAATGAGCAAAAGGCATTTACTTTTTCAACCCAGGATGATCTGGATGGACACAGGCACGTATATCTTCAGGGGGAGGACGTAACCGGGGGATTTCAAAAAGGCCGTCTCGGCGGGTTTATCGCCGTTCGCAGCGAGATAGAAAATAATTCGCTGCATGATATAAGGAAGCTGGCTGCTTCGATAACAAAAGAAATAAACGCCATGCACCGCTCCGGGTACGGACTTGACGGGTCCACGGGCAATAATTTTTTTAGTGCCCTGGATGTTTATACCCGTGATTATTCTGCAGCTGCCTTTATATCATCATCAACGGTGGCGGACCCTTCGGCGCTGACGCTTGATGAATATACCATACGTTTTGTTGATGCATCAAACTACGAAGTACTTAACCGTCAGACGGGCACACTGGTAACATCCGGGGCATACGTCGCCGGGAATACGATCAGTTTCGAGGGTATTGATGTAGTTGTTGACGGAGCACCGGCAGCGAATGACAGCTTTCTGGTAAGCCCCTTAAGCAATGTCATCACCAACTTTGCTGTTTCCATAACAGATACACAAAAGATAGCAGCAGCTTCTTCCGATCCGATAAGTGTGTCGGGTCCCGGTGACAATGATAATGCACTGCAGATTATACAGTTGTCACAGTCGGGGATTGGAGATCTCAGCAACGCTACATTTGAAGGGTATTATCAGGGAATCGTTTCCGATATTGGCATTATGAGCAAGGCGGCATCAGACAGCCTCACCTATGATGATAATCTTCGTTTTGAATTGGAAAGGAAGAGAGACAGCGTATCAGGCGTATCAATGGATGAAGAGGCAGCCAACCTCATAAAATATCAGCGCATGTATGAGGCAGGGGCGAAAATTATTCAGGTAACGGACGAACTTATGGAGATGATTATAAACTTATGAGAACGACATCATTTACAATATTTAATCAACTTACACGGTCTCTCAGCAGCAATTTAAGAATTCTGTCCAGATTCAGCAATATGCTTTCAACAGGAAAAAAGATAAATAACCCTTCCGATGATGTGAGCGGCATGATGAAAGCCATGGATTATAAGGTGAGCATCAATGCGATTGAACAATACAAAAGGAACATTGATGAGGCGAATGCGCATTTAAGCTTTGCCGATACCACCATGTCATCGGTAACAAATCTCCTGATACGGGCAAGGGAAATGGCTGTTCAGGGGTCTACAGACTCAGTCAGCCGGCAGGACAGGACTGCAATGTCAGAGGAAGTTGCAGAACTCAGAGATGAGCTGCTCAGCCTCTCCAACGGAAAATTCAGGAATAAATATATTTACTCAGGTTTTAAGACCGGCACCCCGGCATATGACACATCATTTACCTATCAGGGAGATGCCGGCGAAGTAAATGTTCTGATCGATCACAATGCTGCAATGGCGATAAATATTCCGGGTGATCAGGTCTTCAGCTACGGGGGGACGGCATTCATGAGGAACCTTGATGACCTTTACAATGCCCTCAGAAACCCTGCCAGTACGTCAGCAGATATAGCGCTCTATATTGATGACATTGATAATGCCCTTGATAAGGTTGCCAATGTGCGTGCGGATATCGGTGCGCGGCTGAACCATCTTGATGACCGCAGAGACAGTCTGGAAAACAGAGATGTTTCCCTGAAAACATATCTTTCGGAAACGCTCGATACGGATATTGCAGAAACAGTAAGCGACATTTCAAAAACAGAGCTGGCACTTCAGTCATTACGACAGTCGGGGGCGGAAATTTTATCGCAGTCATTGTTGAGTTTTCTCAGATAGGTGCTATCGTTCGGGTAGCTTTTAGTTAATCGTTGCAGGTACAGTAGAGTGTTCAGCCGACACTGTCCATGGCACATAACGATTAACTATAAAATGGAGGCATGATGCTGGTATTGACAAGGAAGTCAGATGAATCGATTAAACTTGGTGATGATATCACTATTACCATCGTTGAAGTAAAAGGGAATGCTGTGAGGCTGGGGATAGAGGCCCCTGCCGGACTCAGGATATACCGGAGAGAATTATACGACAGGATAAAGGAAGAAAATTTCCGGGCAGCGAATCTCTTCATGGATGAATTTACTAAAATCAGCAATGCAGTGAGGTCAAAATGATACGACTAAACACTTCACGGTTTGGCGAACTGGAAGTCAGGGAAGAAAAAATAATTCATTTTCCCTCCGGACTCGTAGGCCTGCCGGACATGAACCGCTTTTTTATCATAGATCATAAAGATACACCTCTCAAATGGCTTCAGTCTGTAGATGATCCTGACATTGCCTTTATCGTTATGTCGCCGGCACAGATAGCCGGGGAGTATCGCCTGGATTTAGACAAGTCAGTCAGGCAGTATATTCAGCTTGAAAATGAAGATGACCTGGCAGTGCTTGTGACCATGAGGGTGAAGGGGGAGGATGTAATAGCCAATTTTCAGGGTCCCCTGGTCATTAATTCCCGTGCAATGAAGGGAGTCCAGGTTGTATTAGACCGCCCGGATAAATCATTCCAGGAAGCTATATAGAAAGTAATTCTCTCAAGCGCTCACGTATACAACGCATGTAAATGTCTCCCTTTCCACGGTGAAGCATACCACTCCATTGACGAACTAACTGCCTGATTCTCAATGATTAACCATGAATGTTTACCCCATTTTTGTCCTGTCTGATCAGAGGCAGCGCAGATTATGAGCACTGCCTGAAGTGGAAAAAAAATTTACAATTTAATGCTAAAGTTTTTCTCCGTAGTGCCGATATATAAGCTAAAGGAAAGAGAGGTAATGGTCAAGAAAGGGGTGATGAAGGGAGTTGAACCAGTTAAAAGGCAGTCATACCGCAAAAGGTTCAGCACAATGACCTAATCCTTCAACAGTATAAAGCAGGCATGAGCCTGCTCAGAAAACTGGCACGGAAGCCAGCTTTAGTCAGGAGTCAGGACAGATAAAATGTCCGGGACGATTGACAGGAATCAAGGAGGAACATTATGGGATTAATAGTCAACACCAACTTATTTTCTCTGAATGCTCAGAGAAACGTGAAAAACACTCAGAACAGCCTCGGAACATCGGTCGAAAGACTGTCCTCAGGACTCAGAATCAATTCAGCAAAAGATGACGCTGCCGGAATGGCCATCTCAATGAAATTGAGTGCCCATATCAGGAGTCTTAATCAGGCAGTCAGAAATGCACAGGACGGAATCAGTGTTGTGCAGACTGCAGAAGGTGGCATGAACGAAGTTCACAATGTCCTTATCAGGATGAGGGAGCTTTCACAGCAGGCCGCCACCGGTGTTCTGGCAACATCTGACAGGTCAGCCCTGAATCAGGAATTCCAGGACCTCAAGAGTGAAATTACAAGAATTTCCGATACAACCGAGTTTAACGGCCTTAAGCTCCTGGACGGGAGTCTGAGTACCAACGGAGTATCATTACAGGTTGGTATCAATAATACAGTCAATGACAGAATCACAGTCAGCGGAGGTTCATTTAATGACATCGATGCATCATCTCTCGGACTGAGCGGTTCTATATCAAGCATTGACTCAGCAACCAATGCACAATCCATGCTGTCCCTGGTTGACAGTGCCATTGGAACAGTTTCTACTCGAAGGGGTAACCTGGGTGCAGTGCAGAA
>JBFKMY010000008.1:0-17904 GCA_041629615.1 Thermodesulfovibrionia bacterium
ACACCCGTTCCCATTCCGAACACGGAAGTTAAGCCCTCCCTGGCTGATGATACTTGGGCCGCGAAGCCCTGGGAAAGTAAGTAGCTGCCGGATTAAATTTAAAAAAGAAGGCCTGGTCTTATACCAGGTCTTCTTTTTTTCCTTCCCTTGTTTTTCATCTATAAGAAATTTAAATGTGTAAATTTGCTCCTTGACAGGAGCTAATATGCTGGATTATCATTAAAACCACTTTTTAAAGCGAGGGAGCCTATGCACGAATCTCCATTTATATTTCCGGTAAATTTATTAATACATGCGGGAATTCCGGCCTATGTGGCTTTTTCCTGGGTTGCAACAATAATTATTCTCGTTGTTGCCCTTCTCGCCAGAAAATCGCTTCATCTTGTGCCGCGGGGGGTACAGAACTTTGTGGAAGTCATCATGGAATTCTTTCTTGACCTCGCTGAAACCAATATCGGACATCTGGGACGGCATTTTTTCCCCTTCATTGCAACGATCGGGATATATGTCCTTGTATGCAACTTCCTGGGACTGATTCCCGGGTGTGAAGCTCCTACCAGTAATTTAAACACCAACGCAGCACTGGCGCTCCCGGTGTTTTTTGCCACTCATATATACGGAATCAAAGAACATAAACTTGGATACATCAAACACTTTGTCGGACCAATCAGGTCGTTACCTGCGCTGCCGTTAATGATCCTGATGTTTATTATTGAAGTTATCGGGCATATAGCAAGACCGCTGACGCTGTCTGTCAGGTTATTCGGCAATATGGTGGCCAAACACAAAATCATTTTAATCCTGTTATTGCTCTCCCCGGCATTGGTACCAACAGCCATACTGGGACTCGGTGTACTCGTTTCAGTGATACAGGCCTTTGTTTTTGTTCTCCTGACAACTTTATATCTCGCCGGTGCTGTAGAAGAAGCACATTAACACATAAGGGCACCTATATTATTCTGGGAAAGGAGGAAAAATGAGAAGAATTGTTACTGCACTATTACTGTCGCTCACCTTGGTATGCCTCTTGGCGCCTCTTGCATTCGCTGCTGAAGGCGCTGCTGAAGGAGCATCCAATGCACAGATGGGGTATTTCAGTATGGCAGCTCTGGCCTGCGGGTTAGGTATCGGCCTTGCTGCATTAGGAACGGGCATTGGACAGGGCATAGGACTCGCCAAGGCAGCAGAAGGTGTTGCAAGAAATCCCGGTGCTTCAGGTAAAATTACGACAACCCTGATCATCGGTCTTGCAATGATTGAGTCTCTCTGTATTTACGCCCTCGTTGTTGCACTGATCATCCTCTTTGCAAAACCCTTCGGTTTCTAATGATGAATTAACAAACCGGATATTGTACGGGAAGGCAGGAAACATCCTGCCTTCCTTTTTTTTCAGACCCGGCAATACCCTTTTTTAGTCAAAAACTGTTAAAATTCCCCGTACTTCTTTTACCGCTGACTGATGCATTCACGTACAAGAACCATCACGGGAAAAGGGAAAGAACCCGGGACACTTCTGCAGCGCAGTAATTTCTGAGGAGAACAGAGTGGGACTATTTGACACATTAAAAACAGGACTGTTTAAGACCAGGAAATCTCTTGTAGAAGATGCAGAAAAACTGGCAAAGGGAAGAAATGTTGATTCAGCCCTGCTTGACGAATTTGAAGAACTGTTAATCATGGCAGATATCGGCCCGCAGGCAGCTGACACCATTACCGAAGCCCTGAAAGGGAAAGTCAAGGAAGAAAAGATCAGGAATGAGCGTGATCTCAAGGCCGCATTCAGGGAAGAGGTCCAGAAGATACTGAAGCAAGGACATAAGGTAATGTGTGCCGGTGAGAATCCCTATGTAATTCTCACTGTCGGCGTAAACGGCGTCGGCAAGACAACAACAATAGGAAAACTTGCCCGGCGTTTTACTGATCACGGATTCAGCGTGACACTTGCAGCGGCAGATACATTCAGGGCTGCTGCCATTGAGCAGCTTGAAATATGGGCGGACAGGGCAGGTGCAAATATTGTCAAACACCGGAGCGGTGCCGACCCTGCTGCCGTCGCATTTGACGCGGTATCTTCGGCCAAATCCAAAAACATCGATGTCGTTATTATTGACACCGCCGGAAGGCTTCATACAAAAACCAACCTTATGGAGGAACTGAAGAAAATCAAACGCGTCATCAGCAAGGAAAAATCCTCTGCCCCCCATGAAGTCCTCCTCGTTGTTGATGCTACATCCGGACAGAATGCGATCAATCAGGCAAAGATATTTAATGAGGCAGTCGGAGTCACAGGAATCGCCCTCACCAAACTGGACGGCACCGCAAAAGGCGGGATTATCCTTGCAATTAACAAAGAACTTGATATTCCTGTTAAACTGATCGGTGTAGGGGAAGCTGTTGAAGACCTCCAGGATTTTGAACCTGCAGAATTTGTAAAAGCACTTTTTGCATAAGGTTTTCTAAAGGGGCAAGAACGTATATAATGTATAACTGTATGGCTGCAATTTTCAATAACCTGCAATGTACCGGCTTTTGGAAGGATATGCGATGAAAAAGGTGCCGCTTTTATTGTTGTATCTGATGGTCATGCTCATTCAGGGCAATGTCTATGGGGAGGAATATTCACTCGATGACCTTTACCGGATTGCCCTTGAAAAAAGCGAGGCAATACAGATAGCTGAAGAAGACCTCTTTATATCAAAAAAACAGAAGGACAAGGCAAAAGCTGTCCTTTTCCCGACACTTTCCGCATTTGGCAGTCATACACGATACACGGATGATCAAATCAGAGGCAATACGATAGTGCAGCCGGATTACACCAACGAGTGGGGGCTCAGATTTGACCAGTCATTATCATTGAGTGGAAAGGAGTTTACTGCATTCTCAATTGCAAAAAATGGAATCGAGAAAAGCAGGTACGACCTTGAAGCCATAAAGGAAGGGTACCTTTTAAATGTCGCCTCATCTTTTTATACTGTGCTTAAGGCAAAAAAAGCGCATGAAATAGCCAGTGCAAACGTCGAGAGGCTTACTAAACACAGAAATGCCGCTGAGAGCAGGCTCAAAGTAGGGGAAGCAACAAAAACCGTTCTCTTAAGGGCAGAGGCAGAGCTCGCAGGGGCCCGGTCAGAACTCATACAATCCGACAATCATCTGAGGCTTGCCACTGCAATACTCGCAAGAACTGCCGGAATAACAGGAGATTATAACATCAAGGCGCCCCGCAATGAAAAAGATCTTGATGCCCGCGAGCAGGAGCTGCTCCATATATTAACAGGGGATTGCCGGTTGCCGGTACTGGATTGTCTGAAAGAAAAGGCCTTTTCAGAGAGGCCTGAAATAATAACAGCGTCCGTTCAGAAACAAATTGCAGAGGATACAGTCAATTATACCCGGGGATCATACTGGCCTGATATTGCGCTTGAGGGGGTCTATTACAGGGAGGAAAATGACCCTTCCACTTCCTTTGGGCTGGATGAAAGGATTTACGGTGCCGTAAAATTCAATTTTCCTTTTTTTGAAGGAGGATTAAGGGTCGCCGAGGTAGGAGAAGCAAAGGCACAGCTCCGGCAGGCAGATCTCAATCTGAGAGACATCAGACATTCCATCGGTGTCGAGGTGGAGGATGCCTATCTCAATCTTTTGACCATGTCAGCGGTCCTTGATCAGTTACAGGCAGAAGTTGCATATGCATCGGATAATTACCGGGCGGTCACAAAGCAGTTTCAGTACGGTCTTGCAAACAGTATAGACGTCATGGATGCGAATACGGTGCTTGTGACTGCTGAGAGAGAGCGTGCAAATGTCGAATATGATTATCAGTTGGCATTACTAAAGGTGCGGCGGGCAACGGGAACGTTTCTTAAAACAGTGCTCAGCCATCAGGAGTCAGCTTTCAGAGAGGGCCCCGGTGAATGATGGTGGGCTGGACACCTTTAGTGCCTGGCCCCGTACCATGGCCCCGTGAATGTTCAACACGTATCAGGAGATTAAATTAATGTTTACTCAAATAAAAGCCTATGCAATATGTGCCCTCATTCTCTGTGTTCCTTCTCTCCTTTTCGCCGCCGCAGAGGATACATCGCAGGGAATGCCTCCGGCCATGGTAGTGGTTGCGCCTGTCACATCAGGAATGGTGGCGCCTGAGAATGAATTTATCGGAACAGTCTATTATCAGGAAGTATCGGACGTGGCCTCTGAGGAAAGCGGCAAAGTGGAAAGAGTCAATATTGAAGAAGGACGCCCTGTTAAAAAAGGGGATGTCCTTGTTGAACTGAGCTCTGATTTGCTGGAAAAATCACTTCAGGCAATGGAGGCAAGTTACGAACAGGTATTATCGGACCTCAGGAAAGCAAGAAAAGATTTTGAGCGTGCAAAAAACCTCTTCAATCAGGAGTTGATATCTGAACAGACCTATGATGACAGACTGTTTGATGTTGACGGGCTTGAAAAGAAAGCTGCCTCGTTAAAGGCGGAGGTTGAACGTCTGGAAGCAGCACTCCAAAAAAAGTCGATTAAAAGTCCCTTTGATGGTGTTGTGATCAAAAAGCACGCTGACAGAGGAGAATGGATCTCACCGGGATCAGTAGTTGCTACCATTGCAATGGACAGCTCTGTAGACATTATTGCAGAAGTCAGCGAGACAATCACAAGATATGTCAGGCAGGGAATGGATGTAAAGGTAACAGTCGGCGGGGAAATCATTACCGGTAACGTCAGGGCCATTATCCCGAGGGGTGATATCGCAACAAGGACATTCCCGGTCAAGATCAGGGCAAGAAATACCCTGTCGTTAAAAGAGGGTATGGAAGCAAGGGTCACCCTGCCGGCGGGAAAGAAAGAGAAGACTCTTATTGTTCCGAGAGACGCTGTAATAACTGCATCCGGTAAAACTGTGGTATACGCTGTTAATGATACGAACGCTTCAATGATAGAGGTCGCCATTATTGGTTATGACGGTATGACGGTCGGCATCCGGGCGGAAGGGCTGTCGGAAGGCATGAACGTCGTGGTAAAAGGGAATGAACGGCTCAGGCCAGGACAGCCGGTGATGATACAAGACAGATAAATTTTAAATGTCAAATGTCAAGGCTCAAATGTCAAATGAATATCAAAGTCTAAATGACAGATACGTCCCATCTATATTTTGACATTAATTCATTCGGATTTGATTTGACACTTGGAATTTGACATTTGACATTATAAATAAATGGATATCGTTCAATTCTCCATAAAGAAGCCGGTCACCGTTATCGTCGGC
This sequence comes from Thermodesulfovibrionia bacterium, assembly GCA_041629615.1. Classification (GTDB taxonomy): domain Bacteria; phylum Nitrospirota; class Thermodesulfovibrionia; order UBA6902; family UBA6902; genus JBFKMY01. Next base: position 5,258 of record JBFKMY010000008.1, read on the forward strand.
ATCATATTGATCGTTCTCTTCGGCCTGATCAGCCTTTTCCAGATGCCCTACCAGTTGAGCCCGGACGTGACTGAACCTGAAATTGAGGTAAAGACCATCTGGCAGGGCGCCACTCCCTATGAAATAGAACGCGATATTATCGAGGAGCAGGAAAAGGTATTAAAGGGCATTCCCGGTCTTGTCGAGATGGAAAGCTCATCATTTAACGGACAGGGCACCGTCACCCTGAGATTCAAGATCGGGACCAATGTGGATGATGCCCTCCTCAGAGTTTCCAACAAGCTGAATGAAGTCCGTTCCTACCCGGAAAATGTTGACAAGCCGGTCATCAATGCCACAGGCGCTGCAACATCTCCGGTGATATGGATGATCTTAAAGCCTCTTGAAGGCAACCCCCGTCAAATTTATACATACAGGACGTACTTCGAAGATGAGGTGCGGCAGTATATTGAAAGGGTGGAAGGTGTTGCAGACCTTTTCATGGGAGGCGGTACAGAAAAAGAGATGCACATTATCCTTAAGCCCGACAGGCTTGCGGCATACGGTCTTACCATAAGCGACATAATCACTGTCCTCGGCAGGGAGAATGTCAATATATCCGCAGGTTCAATGGGTGTGGGAAGAAGGGACTACAGGATACGCACCGTGGCAGAATTCAGATCTTCCGCGGACATTGAACAAACAGTCATTACCTCCACAGGACAGCGGCGCGTGACCATAGCTGATGTTGCCGATGTCCGTTTCGGTTTTGAAAATCCCTCGGTAGCCATGATCCATAATGCCAAAGCAGGGATAGCAATTGGCGTCAAGCCTGAGCCGGGAACGAATATCATCGAAATGACAAACAATGTGGAAAAGGCGGTCACATGGCTTAATGAAAATAAATTAAAAAGTGAAAGCATATTCCTCGACTGGGTCTACGACCAGAGACCATACATTAACGGCTCAATAGACCTTGTGAAAAGAAATATCATGATCGGGGGATTGCTCGCCATTGCCGTGCTTCTGATATTTCTCCGCAGCATATCAGCAACGGTGATAGCGGCCTCGGCAATACCGATAAGCATTATAGGCACGTTCATCTTCATGAATGCCCTTGACAGAAATCTTAATGTCATCAGTCTTGCAGGTATTGCCTTTGCCGTCGGCATGCTCGTGGACAGTGCGATTGTGGTCCTTGAAAACATTGACCGCCACAGAAAGATGGGCAAGACGTCCCTGAATGCAGCATATGACGGAACAACAGAAGTATGGGGCGCGATTTTGGCTTCGACTTTGACAACGGTAGCGGTCTTTCTGCCTGTTGCCTTCATTCAGGAAGAGGCCGGGCAGCTCTTCAGGGACATCGCAATTGCCGTTTCATGCGCTGTCACATTAAGCCTCTTTGTCTCCATGTCAGTCATTCCCATGCTTTCGGAAAAACTGCTCGGCCTGTCAGGGAAGAAGGGGGCCCGAAAAGGCAATGTCCTGACATCCTTCGGCACCGGCATGGTAGATTTCATAATGAAGCTGGTAACACTTGCAACCAGAAACGTGACGACAAGGCTGGTCACAATTGTACTGTTAACAGCACTGGCAGTAGGGTCTGCTTTTGTATTGTTGCCGAAGACAGAATACCTTCCGCAGGGCAACAGGAACCTCATCATTAATATAATAATCCCCCCTCCGGGGCTCTCTTACAGAGAGAACAGGGAGATAGGCGAAGGGATCTTTAAATCTTCAGCCCCGTATTTCAACAAAGACCATGAAAATTTCCCCGGCATAAAGAACATGTTCTATGTAGGATCCGACCAGATAATGCTCTTCGGCGCGATAAGTACGCACGAACAACGCGCAGGCGAACTCATTCCCCTCTTCTCAAGGATGATATTCGGCATCCCCGGGATGTTCGGTATCAGCACACAGGCGGGTATATTTCAGACAAGTCTCGGAAGGGGAAGGACCATTGATGTGGATATAAGCGGCAATGACCTGGACGGCGTGGTCCGGGCAGCCGGGGCCATGTACGGCATTGTCAGCAAAGAGATCCCGGGCTCACAGATCAGGCCTATCCCCTCACTCGAAATGCTCTTTCCGGAAATACGGCTTATACCGGAGCGTGACCGGCTCAGGGCATCCGGGATGGATGCCGGGGGCTTCGGCGTTGCTGTTGATGTCCTGATGGACGGGAGAAAGATCGGTGACTTCAAAGAAGAAGGCAGGAAGAAGATCGACCTTGTGCTTAAGGCCTCGGAGGAAGTCATATCAACTCCCGAACAGCTTTACCGGTCCATGATAAGCACGCCGAGAGGAAAGATCGTGCCCTTATCTTCGCTGTCAACGCTCGAACGGACAGCAGGGATCACACAGATACGGCACCTTGAAAGAAACCGCACCGTAACGCTCCAGGTTACCCCTCCGGAATCAGTGCCGCTTCAGGAGGCAATGGAGATTATTGACACGAAAGTAATATCCACCCTCCAGGACCAGGGCATGTTGAAGGGATATGATGTGAGGCAGAGCGGCGTTGCGGACAAGCTTACGGAAACAAGAGAGGTCATCCAGTGGAACTTCCTGCTGGCCGCTGTCATTGCCTATCTGCTTATGGCGGCTCTTTTTGGAAATTTCATTTACCCCCTTATTATCATGTTTACCGTACCGCTGGCAGGGGCAGGCGGCTTTATGGGTCTCAGGCTTGTGAACCTTTTATCTTCAAGACCGCAGCCCTTTGACATCCTCACAATGCTTGGCTTTGTGATACTCGTCGGTGTGGTCGTCAATAATGCAATCCTCATCGTCCATCAGTCGCTTAACAACGTCCGGAACCAGAATATGGAATATAAAGATGCTGTCCTCGAAGCAACCCGGACACGGTTGCGGCCCATTTACATGAGCGCTACTACGAGTATATTCGGCATGATGCCCCTTGTAGTGGCACCCGGCCCCGGCTCCGAACTGTACAGAGGGCTTGGAAGCGTAATCCTGGGCGGCCTTGCCCTCTCAACGGTGTTTACTGTTTTTGTCATTCCCTCGCTATTGATGTTTTTTATCAGAATGGAAAAGACACAATAGGGGCAATTGGCTGTTCGTTCCTGCATAAAGACACCACTTTCACTGTAATATGAGGAATAACAATTAAATGCTTATCTTTTTCTTTCTCGTAGCAGCATACAGTTCAGCAAACCTGTATTTTTATCTTAAATTCATCTCCCTTGCAAATACGGGTGCATCCGTTGATGTTCTCATCGGGGCAGTGGTATTGTTCCTGACCCTGTCGCCTGTCCTTATTCCCATTTATACTCACAGGGGATCGGAGTTGAGCGTAAAGGTCCTCTCCTATACAGGGTACCTGTGGGTGGCCTTTCTCGTCCCTTTCTTTCCTCTGGGCATTGCCCTTGATTTGTATAATATCGTCCTGGAATATAGTCCGCGGATCATGAATAATGACGTGCGCGCCATGATGCTCCATCCGGACAAGGTTTTTCTTATTCCCCTCATTACATCCGTACTGATAATTATCTACGGTTATTTTGAAGCACAATATGTACGCATCGAACGTCTCGTCATGCATACAGCAAAATTACCGGAAAACATAAACAGGATAAGAGTAGCCCAGATATCAGACGTACATCTGGGAGTTATTGTGGGAGAAAAAAACCTGGAACGGATAATACGGAAGACAGAAAGAGAACATCCCGATATAATCGTATCTACAGGAGACCTTGTGGATGGTGTCACAAGGCATATTGATCATCTTGCGGCAAAACTGAAGACCCTCGAAGCGCCCCATGGAAAGTTTGCGGTCATGGGCAATCATGAAATTTACGGAGGGATGAAAAAAACCGTCAAATTCATCAGGGATGCGGGATTTACTCTCCTCAGGGGAGAGGGAGTTACTGTAAACAATGCAGTTAATATTGCCGGGATGGATTTTTCAGGAGGCGAAACATCCGGATATAAGAACAATTCCCTGAAAGAAAGTGAACAGGACGTACTGTCGAAACTCCCGTCCGGTCTGTTCACCCTTCTCCTGAAACACAAATCCGATGTAGAGGACAGCAGTCTCGGCCTCTTTGATCTCCAGCTTTCCGGCCATTCCCATAAAGGACAGATATTCCCCATGAACCTTGCAACCATGTTCATCTTCTCCTATCACACCGGTTTCACTAATCTGCAGAAAGGTTCGGCCATTTATACGAGCAGGGGCACCGGGACAGCAGGCCCTCCGATTCGTTTTCTCTCAACGCCGGAGATTACGATTATTGATATTATGTCTGGATGAATTCAAGGCAATAAAGCAGCAACGAAATTTCTGGGCGAGATGGAAGGGGAGGCATGTCTGCGCAGGGCTTAAATAACACACAGCACAATGAGGTCTCTGCAAATAGTAAGGCCGCCCTGTCCAGCAGCACATCTTGTCTTACCGTTCCCCGGAATATTCAATAAGAGCAGGGAAATAACCATGACACCCTCTTGACAACCACGATTTAACTGCTACATGATATCATTCATGAAAAGCAATATCTTATCAGTACTAATTTTCTGCGCAGGATTGGTGGCAGTCGGGTTTGACCAGTCGCAAGCAGCTTTTGCCAGTATCAATTGTGAAGCGCCCCCGGAAAAGATATATCTGTTGCGTCATGGAGAAAAAACCGACACACTATACGATGCCGTTTTAAGTGAAGCCGGCATTAAACGGGCAAGAGCCCTGGTTCAGGCCATCGGGCAAGAAGATATTGCAGCGATCTATGTGACTCAACTGCAACGCACCCAAATGACCGCAAGGCCCCTCGCCCGCTATAAACAACTCAGCATGATTACAGTAAATGATGATTCAGTGCATCAATTGATGCATATGATGTGCACCCGGCATAAAAATACTATTATTGTGTCCGTAGGGCATAGTTATACGATACCCACGATTTTGGAGGAACTGGGGCTTATGAGGATAAAACCAGACTATGGGGATATATTTATTATCACTTTTAATACTAACGGCGCTGTTAAATTAGAGAAACAGCGCTTTGGGGATTAAGTGCCATGTTTGTCAGTCATTATGTTATCTTCGCCGTCCTGTGTGACAAACATCCCGATCACATGAGTTCCGGTCCAGGGCAGTTCTTTTCAAACCCGGAACTGCAATAAGGTATGGTTCAGCGAAGGAGTGGAATTTATAATCAAATGTGTCCGCTGATAATCAATACCGGTAACGCACCCTGCCCGCGTGAAGAGATCAAGTAATCATTATGTATAAATATCTTGTCCCGCTGTTAATATTCAGCCTGGTTTCTGGCACTGCTTTTGCCTTACCGACTCCGGATGTCCTGGTGAGTATTAGCAATATCATTCCACTGTTGATTGGCGCAGGAGTTACTTTCTTCGGCGGCATCTATTACGGAATAAGAAAGTTACTGGGTTCCCGGGCCAGCGAAAGGGTGGTCAGTGGACTGTTCGGCTTGTTTGTCCTATTGATTGGCTTTGTGATATTCCTGGGCTACCTATGGAACGAGGACCGACGCGAGCAGCGGATTAACGATATCGCAATGTATTTACGTTGTGACATTGGCGCCCATGAGGCCTATCTGAGATGGAACAACGCAAAGGGTCCTGAAAGTGACAGGCAATGGCGCAAGTATGGCAATTTTAATCTTGTACCTATAGATACGCTCTCCCAACGCCTTCATCTGCAGCCTGAAGCCACGTTGATCGCCAGTTACCCAAGAAGTATCGAGTATCAGTCGGGTATACCTGCTGTTGAGATGAATGGCGAATTACTCCCCTTTGATTTTGTCCGGCCACTGGAGCTTCCCGCAGCGTTGCGTAATGATACCGCCAAAGATCTCTATTTGGTGGGTTTCCGCTATATCCAGACTAATCCCGAGTTCTATCCGCTGGATAAGTCCTTTTTCAGCAAATACGAAACGGTCTATATCGTTATGGACGTCATGGATCATCATCGCTATGTCTATGACAACGACGGTGTACTGCGTCCTGCCGATGTCAAAAATAAGATTATCAAATGGCCGGTCAGAAATGAGAGATGGATATTGGATGAAAAACGCGTCCATTTCCCCGGTATCGTGAATCTGCTGCCCACTGAGGAGCTTGCCGACCTGCTCGGACAGGAAGATGTTTATCTGGTGGCGCCGTTCAACAGCGCGTATCGCAGCCGCGAAATCCATGAAGCAACGTATCTCTCGCGACTTCTTGGGAGGATAGACCCTCAGCGAGTGATTAGTGTTGATATGAATGGACCCTCTACGAGCAGTGAGATGGAGTCGCTGGCCAAAAAACTCGATGGTGCCCGCTTTGTGGTTGTAGGCACCAGCAAGAATAACTGGCTCTATGAGGGTATTGATTTTGCCTTTGAGATGTGGGAGCGCCTGGATCACGACCCGGACCGTTTCAAACTCGCCGGTTTTAATACCCGCTTACCTGAGTCTGTGGCGATTCACTGGGAAGCGCAGACCTCCCGGGGAGTGATTGACATGTTGTACGCCCTGTTCTGGAGGGCAATTAGTTGGCTGCAGCGCAACTTTGGTTTGAATGTTGGGGCAGCAATTATTGTTATCGCTATATTACTGCGGTTACTGTTTTATCCTGTCGGGATTTTCGAGGCCCGCTCGCGCACCGCCCGGGCCACGATCAAAAAGGCGCTCAAGGGCAAAACCAGACCCCTGTGGGGTGGGAGCTCACAGGCCTTGTTGCACCACCTCAAGGTACGAGGGGCCTGGGAACTGCTAGGCACATTGGTAATGCTCATATTGGTTTTGCCGGCCTATCAAATTTTGTCAAACCCCCCTGAAGATCTGCAAAGCGCTGGTTTTTTGTGGATAGATAAGCTGACTGAAGCGGATCTTCTCTTAAGCATCGTTGTGGGCGCCTTGCTCTATTTCAAAATGCGTCTGGGCGCCACCTCAGCCAAAGCTCGCACAACTTTTTTGATATGTTTGGCCTTCGTCTTGCTGCTGCTTTATTTGCCCAGTAGTTTGCTGTTGTATGTTATCGGCGTATTGACTGTCACTACAGGCCAGGACCTTATGGCAGTAAAACATACCAATACGATAATCAGCCGGGCGTTATTGAAGGCAATATGATCAAGGAAAACAAGGTAATCCTCATCCTTGCGGAGGCTGACAGGGATGGCATTGGCAATAAGGCACGCCATCTTGCCAGACTGCTGCAATGCCAACCGGGCCTGTTTAGCATACCTCCCGGCGTGGTATTGCTGCCTGATTTTTCCCTTGATAAAGATTTGGAAGAACTAAGACAATCATTAAATGCTATTAGTAAAGGGCCGTTCGCTGTTCGTTCATGCGGTCTGGAGGAGGACGGTATTAATGAAAGCATGGCAGGTAAGTTTCACACCGAGCTGTTTGTCTCCCTGGAAAATATTTCTGAGGCGATTCTCAAGGTGCGGGCATCCTATGGCCAACGCGCGGCGACCAGTGCGTTACTGATTCAGCAAATGGTCCAGCCGGATTATGCCGGTGTCCTGTTTAGCCGTTCTCCGGAGAACCATGGACTTGCCAGCTGCGAATATAGTAAAGGCACGGCAGATGTGGTGGTTTCAGGCAAGGTGGAACCCGCACGCGTGGACTACGGTCGTTGGAGCGGCACCTTGTATCCTGCGCAAAAGGACGCGGACCAGATGCTGTCGCTCTTGTTCCTCGTGGGCATGATTATCGAGGAGAAGATGGGCGCAGCTCAGGATATCGAATGGGCCTATGAGAAGAACCAGGGAAAACTCTATATCCTTCAGTCCCGCGATATCACCTCAAATCAATACGACCCGGGCATTGCCACTGAACAGGAACGAGTGGCGGATATCGCCGCTGCTACTAAGAACGGCCAAAAGGGCCGGGTAGTTTTAAAAAATTCGGCAGTGCGCGAGGTTGTCTCCTCCCCGACCCGCCTGACCCGTTCGTTGATCGAACGACTCTATGCACCGTCAGGCGCCTTGGGCAGGGCCTTTAAACAGCTGGGGTTACCCATTCCCAAACTTAACCAGGCCTACATTTTGCCGGTATTTGGACAGCTTTATGCCAATCTGGAAGTGGAGCGTAAATTATTCGGCTTCCAGCCCAGGCTGCTGTGGACCAGTCGGAAGTTAAAAAGGAAGATACATAAAGACCCTGAGTCACTGTTGTCCTGGTTGACCCAAAGTATCGAGGCTTTTCCCCGTTATCCGGTGACGTTAACCCATGAACATATGGAGGCTGCTGAATGTGCCCGCTCCGTTGTCACAGGCGCGCGTTGTTTTATCGAGGAGGTTTACCCGGTGGCCTATGCAGCTACCCTGGTGGCTCAGATGGCCGGCGAAGAAAACCAGGAGGCTTCCTTAACCAGTCAACTGATGCGTGACCTGTCTCGCCTGCACCACACCGGCGAGACAGCGGACTTTCTTGCTGCCTGGGGAAAACGCAGCGCCAATGACTATGAACTGGCTGAGCCGCGTTTTTGCGAGTCGCCCGAACATGCTGTTCACTATGCCGCCAACTTTGCCAGTTTTCCGTGGGGACAGGTGGAGACCGGTAGTGGCTTTACCCATGTGAAAGAGCTGGCCAAGGATAGAGCGGTCTGCTGGCTGTATGCTTTGCGCCAGAACATATTGGCCTTGCAAAGCTCACTGGGATTAGAGCCGGATATGGTCTTTTATTTAACTTTGGAAGACATCGAGGCCCTTGCCGGGGGTAACCTTTCAAGTGCAGACATCCCTGCGTTATGCCAGCAGCGGGTCCATGAAGAAGCCCATTGGTCGACAGTGAATCTTGGTGATGAAATCACCCTCGAAGCATTGGAACGCTTGCATAGTAAAATTCATGAATCTCAAGCCCTGCGTGGAAAGATGGTTTCGGTGAAGATCGCATTTAATGGCATCGCCCGGCATGTGGATTCCCTCAAGAAGCATCCCCTGAGTGGAAACGAAGTTATTGTGAGCAAATACCTGGAGCCGGGACTGACAGGGTATTTCCCGCACTCGGCAGCATGTATCGCTGATATGGGTGGCGTCCTGTCCCATGCAGCAATTGTCGCCCGGGAACTGGATTACCCTGTTCTGGTATTGTCAGGCAGCAGCACCACCATCCGCGACGGTGACGAAATCAAGGTGACCGCTGAAGGGTTCATCAGCATTACGCGCAAAAGATAAATTGTCTTGTCCGCATGTCGTAAGCAGGCCTGCCTGCCGCAGGCAGGTATCAAGAATTGCTTGAAAGTCCTGGATTCCCGATCGAAGTCGGGAATGACGAACCCGGCCCTGGATCTGAGTCTTTATTATTTGATTTTCATAGAGTGAGTGGTATAATTTGAAAAAACAATGGAGGAGCGGATGGAAGTAAAAATCAACGAGGGTATCATATCCCTTGAAGAAGGAGACATAACAAAACAGGACACGGACGCAATAGTAAATGCTGCAAACAGGAGCCTTCGCGGCGGGGGTGGGGTGGATGGCGCAATCCATCGTGCCGGAGGGCCGAAGATCCTGGAGGAATGCATTCAGATCGGCAGGTGTGAAACAGGCGAGGCAGTCATCACCGGGGGAGGGAACCTCAGGGCAAAATATGTTATTCATACCGTAGGGCCCATCTATAAAGACGGCCTTCACAACGAACCACGACTGCTTGCAAATGCCTATGCAAACAGCCTGACCGTGGCATCCGCAAACGGATTAAAAAGTATCGCCTTCCCTTCCATCAGCACAGGAGCATATGGATATCCTCTGGAACAGGCAGCGGAAATTGCCCTGAACACTGCGATAACCTATCTGAAAGAAAATACGGACGTAGATCTTATACGATTCGTGTTGTTCGGAGAAAAGGCCCTTCAGGTGTATGAGAAGACATTAACCCGGCTCACTTAAGCTTCCAGTTTAACATACATCACACCCTTTGGCCCTCCTGCCGGAGCAGGTCTCGCAACACTGCCGCTGCCGGCAAGTGAACGGTACACATAGGCATATGCGACCATGCTGAGAGGGATGGTTGCAAAGAGACCGACAAGGAAAACAAGTGCCCCTGCAATATTTATCAGTCCCAGCAGCCCCCCGAACAAAAACAGGTCCCATTTGGCGCCGTCGGTCGCTTTTCCGCTGGCTTTTATGGCCTCAAGGGGGCCAAGTTCCGAATCAACAATGAAATAGGGAAAAAGACTGAACTTGATTCCCCATATGATTCCCGGAACTATGAAAAGGATCGTGCCGCCCAGGACAATCAGTCCATAGAGCAAAGCCCCGGCAATAAAATTGAGTATGAGATGAAAGGATGAAAGGAGGTCATCGAGCTGCCCTTTTACCCCGTCGCAGAATTTAATGCTTACCTTCAGCAGACCCATCTGCACAACCAGCCCCAGCAGCAGCCCCGCCAGGGAAAGCAGTCCTGCAACAAGCGGAAAATCGCCGGCAACGAACCGCGAAATAATGCCCGGAATATTTTCAATTAAAAAGGCAACAATAAGCAGGCCAATAAAGAATCCAATATTATTCTTCATTGTGTCCCATCCGAACCGTATTGCCTCACCCATGGAAATTTTTCCACTCCCCATAATCATTCCCCCTGTTTCTCTTTAACCGTTAAATAAACGAGCCCCTTCACTTCATTGACGCTCTGACCGTAGTTTTCGTTTTCGGATAAAATGCTAAAATACTTAAATACGCGAGCAACCATTCCGTTAACGAAACATGGCACATAACACACAGGTCATACATCTTGATTAACGCCCGCAGAAATCTCTCAGGCACCTTTAATTTGATATCGGACTTCAAGCCCGAAGGCGATCAGCCCGGGGCCATCGAGTCCCTGACAGATGGACTTCTCCACGATGCAAAGCACCAGGTACTCCTTGGTGTCACCGGCTCGGGGAAGACATTTACCATTGCCAGCATCATTAACAATGTTAACAGACCGGCGCTCATTATTGCGCACAACAAGACCCTTGCTGCCCAGCTTTACGGTGAGTTCAAGACATTCTTTCCGGAAAATGCAGTCGAATATTTTGTCAGTTACTATGACTATTATCAGCCCGAAGCATACCTGCCTGCTACCGATACATATATTGAAAAGGATGCAATGATAAATGAAGACATCGACAGGCTCAGACATGCCGCAACACGCGCTGTACTCGAAAGGAGAGACACCATTGTGGTGGCATCCGTCTCGTGTATCTATGGTATTGGTTCCCCCGAAGATTATCTCGGGATGAATTTTTTCATTGAGCAGGGCATGCGCACTGAACGGGACGGTTTTTTAAGGAAACTTGTTGACATGCTGTATGAGCGGAGCGAGGACTTTAAGCGGGGCACCTTCAGGGTGAGGGGAGATATTGTCGACATCTTTCCTTCATTCTCCGGCGATAAGGCGATACGGGTTGAATTCTTTGGCGATGACATTGACGGGCTGTATGAATTCGACTCACTTACAGGGAGGACAACGGCCAGACTGGCGAAAGTTGCCCTCTATCCCAACAGTCACTGGATAACACCGAAACCCAGGATTGAAAGGGCGATGACGGCAATTAACAGTGAACTTGAAGAACGAATCGCTTTTTTAATGGGCAATGGCAAAGAGCTGGAGGCAAAGAGGCTGGAGCAGAAGACGCGCTTTGATATGGAAATGCTCAGGGAATTCGGTTTTTGCCACGGAATTGAGAATTATTCCAGACACCTGAGCGGTCGTGCCCCGGGTGAACCGTCATCCTGCCTTATCGATTATTTCCCGGAAGATTTCCTCATAATAATAGATGAATCCCATGCAACAGTCCCGCAGATCCGGGGAATGTACGAAGGAGACAGGTCAAGAAAACAGACCCTGATTGATTTTGGTTTCAGGCTTCCCTCAGCCCTCGATAACCGGCCCCTTACGTTCGATGAATTCCAGCAGAAAATACACCAGGCTATATACGTTTCCGCGACGCCGGCGGAGTACGAAATGCATACATCAAAGCCCAGGATAATCGAACAGATAGTCAGACCAACGGGCCTGAAAGACCCGGTGATAGAATTAAGACCAGTTGCAGGACAGCTGGATGACCTGCTCAAGGAGGTCAGGAAGAGGGCTGTAAAGGGAGAAAAAACACTGGTCACCACACTGACGAAAAAAATGGCTGAGGACATTACCGACTATTACAGGGAAGCGGGAATCAGGGCACGATATCTCCACTCCGATATCCATACCCTGGAGAGGGTGGAGATCCTGCGAGACCTGAGAATGGGAAAATTTGACGTACTTATAGGAGTCAATTTATTAAGAGAAGGGCTTGATCTTCCCGAGGTGTCCCTTGTTGCCATATTCGATGCCGACAAGGAGGGGTTTCTCCGTTCGGGCAGGTATATTATTCAAACGTCGGGCCGCGCTGCACGAAACATAAACGGCATGGTCATTTTCTATGCTGATACTGTCACAGGATCGATGCAAACAGCAATCGATGAAACAGAAAGACGGCGGAACATTCAGGAAGCGTACAACCGGACCCATAATATTACTCCGCAATCAATAAAAAAAGAGATAACAAATATTCTCTCTTCAATCTATGAAGCGGATTACTGGACCGTTCCGGCAGTTGCTGAGGAAACAATTGATTATGGCAGTGAATCAGACATGAAACACCTTGAGGATGAGATGAAAAAAGCTGCTGAGAGACTCGATTTCGAGAGGGCCGCGGAACTGCGGGAC
>JBFKMY010000009.1:0-17189 GCA_041629615.1 Thermodesulfovibrionia bacterium
AAGAATGATGAAAATAATCCGAAAAATATATGAATGCTGATTTCCAAAATCAATCAATTCATATAAAGCATTATTGAAGTCATTGACTCAAGCGAAAAGTCAATGTCTCTAAGTTGTTGAAAAAAGTTATGATTTATATCGTAAATCGTCAGATTTTGCTCTGATCAGACATGAAGATGGAATGAAACATACACAAAAAGAGTTTGTATAAACAAGATCTTAATCATCCGTTATTCCATGGTAATCCAGACCGGACTTGACCATGCCATGTTGCCGTCCTTTTGCAGAACCCGGGCATAATACCAGGATGTACCGGGCTGTGGTTGAGAGTCCTTCAGTAAATAATGCACGAACACTCCATCTGCTTTTTCTTTAAATATTTTTTCGCCATTACGTATAATTTCGACGGATACGATCTCATCACACCCTATGGCCCTGACAGCCAGCGGGACAGATCCTTTGGAGACTGACCATTTTATTTCAGACCCCATGGGAGAATCGGCCACACGGAAGTCCAGAATGATCTTCGGACCGCTTGTCCCGTATACATGCCTGCGTTGAAATGCTTCCCATACAGCTTCCCTTGTCAGTTCGGGGCTGTAGACACCGAGGAGACCGCTTACATCTGCACCCATAGTGCGCTGTCCCGGATGTCCGTCATGTGTGTCTCCCGAACCGATGATACCAAGCCTGTATCCACGCAATAGGGCGTCTCTGACAAATGCGCCTTTAACAGGACGGTAAATCCCTGCTTCACCTCCATAATACTCCGATGTACCATGAATCGAACTTATCTCCACCAGCCATTCCTTCGCACCCGGCTTCACATTCCAGTCCGTAGGGACCGGTCCGCCTCCTGTATGATGGGAAATGGTCATGGCCTCGTGTGATTCAAGAAGGTTCCACAGCTTCTGAGGAGTATTGCTTTCAGTATCGATTGATCTGAAGACCGGACCATCGCCGTCGCGGTAGTAGACATTGCGATGTCCATATTCCCAGTTTGTCCACTCGAAGCCAAGGAACGTTACGAAACTTCCCGGCTCATATGCATTATTGGCGGCCCTCTTTATGCGGTTCCAGACTTTGCCTTTTATCGGTATGGTTCCATGGTCGGCGTGGTCGGTCAACGCGGCAATGTCCAGTCCTGATACTGAACGCGCATAGAGGTAATAGTCCTCAGGGGTACCTGTGCCGTCCGACATCCGGGAGTGCCCATGTATATCGCCAAAAAAAAGCTTTACCTTCTGGATACCCTCCTGACAATGCATAACATTGCTCTTACCTTGAAGCTCTGATGGGCCGTCCACTCGAAAAAAATAGATACCTTCCATAGCGGGTATGTACTTAAAAGTGATTGTTTTCGTACCGCTTTTTACTCCCAGCGTCGATGTGCCTGCGGCTTGGCCGTCACGTATGATACGGAGGGTGTACTTCCCGGCAGGGAACTCGCTCCAGTTGCCTCGTTTGTCAAGCGGCGCAGCCCGGACCTCGATGGATTTACCGGGCGCGCTCTGTGAAGGCGCAGTTACATTGAGCCAAGATGGTGCTCGTGCTTCAATATGTAGTGTTGGTGGTTTTGCAATGCATGCTGAGTGGCCGTCCCCGTCGGCGTCTACAAAAACCTGAAATAGCTCCTCTGCCTCCGCAAACCTGTCTACTCTTGCGCTTTGGCCGTAACTGAAAGTTATCTTCTCACCTGGCATGAGGGCGCGTTTTCTGGAAAAGACGAGTACGCGGTTTAGCGGCAGTGTAAAAACCTTAAATGAAGGGTCGGTAAAAGATGTCTCGACCACTGTGTAGCCTGGTGCTTCAGGTAAAGTGATCTGGGGCTGGCTCCATCCCCACCATGGAGAAATTTGAAGCATGACGAATCCGCCTGCGACAATGCCGGACTTGCCCACAGTGAAAGTCAATGTAAAATCTCCGTTTGAACTCACGGGAATTGGCCCGGAGGGTTTCAATACAGCACTCCCTTGACCATCGATATCCGAGGGAAGATTATCCAGGTAAGGCACCACACTGGGCGTCCAATTCTCTCTCTCTTCTGAACATCCCGCTAAAACAAAAAACAAACAGTTGAACGCAACGAATATGATAAAGATGAGTTTAACAGAAGAGTGGTTCATAATGCTTTTAGTCTCACGGCTAATTCACATTGCCGTAATTACTAAAGCATATTATGGTACCATGCGGCAAGACATTGTCTTTTCTTTTTTCTTAAGCTGTCGTATATGCTCCGTAATATCTCGCAAGCTATACATGTGCGTCAGTATGACCAGGGGCAATGCGTAGAACTTTAAGGAGATATTTCTCAGCATCATCGAGGCCCCATCTGCCCCCTATTACGGTCATTGCCCGTTCATAGAGATGGTCTCTCTTTGCTTCTGTCCAGTAGTTATTTATTATGCCGATTGCAATTCCAGTTACATATCCGCCGATATGTGCCCAGTGCACATTAAAGTCACTTACAGAGAGGGCATCAATAACATCCCCGAGTATCCAGAAGGCCATGAGCCATAGTGCATGTACGTTGACCTTGCAGTACAGGAGAAACAAAGGGACCGTCGTCTTGATCTTTGAATAGTAGCAGCGCACGAGATAGATCCCCATGACCCCCGATATTGCTCCAGATGCACCGATGGAAGGTCGTCCATCCGTCATTAAGTGAAGCAGGACTGCTCCAATTTCACATATGAAATAATAGAAGAGAAATCGCTTACTGCCTGTCTTGTCCTCAAGGTAACTGCCAAATACCCAGAGGAAGAACATGTTGCCCAGCAGATGATAAATATCACCATGAAGGAAAACAGAAAAAAGCGAGATAATATATTCTGTAAGAGGACAGATTTCTGGTTGGTAATCGTACATATCTGAAAACAACATCCATGGTATGTGAACAAAACAGTTTATTGCTATCAGATAGATTGTTACGACAGGGTAATATTTTAGCTTGAGAGTTGTCCCTATTGGCATCATTCCTCTGTTATTACAAAATTGATGCCAACAAATTTATTCTATAATTACAATGAATTATGCATATATTCAATAATAATTCCCAGCGCTCTGTGGCACAAATGACAAATTTTGTCCATGCTGGTTCTCCCTCTCACGTCATGGGGAGCGGTAACCGCATTTAATCTCCATTAATCGGCGGTTGACGGCAACATGCGGCTGACAAGAATATGGATCGCCTTCTCCACAGCCATATGGGTAGCGCTGAGGACGCTATCGCCATATCCTATGGCGGAGCCTAAACCAATCTGTCGTAAAGACGACACTTCAGTGCAGATCAGTTGTACCCCGACCATGACCCTTTCATTGCGCTCTGCTTTTAATCCAACGATATTTTCCGATACAGTTTCCGCATAGTCGAAGACCCGGCCATAGATCACCTGCCTGGCGCCAAGTTGGCGGACCACCCCTGCCGCCTCGTTACCGGGTATCAAACCTGACCCGCGGAGCCACAACTCACTGACGAGAACATCGAGATTTTCCGGACGTATTTCGACCACCAGAAAATGGCCCTCGTCTACGACCGTACTCAAGACCATCTGATAAACCCCTAACCCTACAGACTTTTCGACCAGAAATGGATACTGTTTCACCGCCTCGGGAGACAATCCGAGCGTCAGCGGCAATACAGCAGTAACCGGTTTGGTGTAGGCTGTGGACACACTGGCTGATGCACCGGGATAGACAGTTGGCGCCATCCTGTCATCGACCTGTATCGAAGCACATCCGAACGGGAAGACCAAAACCAGAAATAGAGGGAATATTCTATATCTATATCTGTTCCTGCATTTGACCATGTAGTCATACATTATTGTTTTGTAAGGCTATTTGCCGCCTCTCTGACTGCTTCATGAACGGCTTTCCCAACGGATGAGTCATCAAAATGTACCCGGTCGCTGCGGATAGTAAAAATCGTGCCTTTCGCGTGCGTATCGCCCTTGCCAGTCCCTTCTGCCGTCTGAACGTCGGTTGGCGACTTCACCGCAATCTGGACAACGACTTTTACGGTAGCCTTGCCCCTGGAAAAGGGGCCCAACATGACCCGGGAACGCTTTTTGGAGAAGGATTTAACGGTCAGCTCTACCTCGGTGTCGTATGAGACAGCCGTCCTGTCGTGTAACCCGTCGGCAGACGGGCTTTTTTCGCTTGTCCAACTCCCGATCACAAGTTCCTCGATCATTTTTTTTGTCCCATCGTCCGTTTCTGCCGGCACATAGCAGCCGGTGGCAAACAACTCTTCTTTGGCCAGGTCGCTCAGGCCCAGAGCAATGAGGTGGTTGTGCCAGTCCGGGTCTTCGACTCTGTTTTTTACAGCGGAAACGATGAAAACCCTTTGCTGGCCGCCTGGACAGTGATCAAATTGCGACGGAGAATGCATCAGACGTTGAATTGCCTGTTTGGCCCATGGATTGTCGTTTTCCTGTTTCAGAATTTCATGGTAGTATTCAACGGCCGCCTTAATGTCCCCTTTATTCTCCAGAGCAAGGGCCTTGTCATAGAGTTCCCGCATTTTCCCGGCAGTTGACAGTTCGGCCTGACCGGGCGATTCTTCCTGAACGTCGAGGCCCAGGCCACTCAGCAGTTTGACAGACACACGCTGAACAATTGGTTTCAGCTGCATCATATCTCCATCGCTGTCCGCTGCCGTCACTACGATACCGCTTGTCGTATTCACCAGGTAGCCGGAGACGAGGAGCTGATCGCCGATCCGCAGGAAACTGCCAAAAACAAAGTGATCGACCCCCAGCAGGCGCCCCAGGCGAAGTCGGGTCTTCTCATCTGCAAGCTCGCTTGTTCCTATTTGTAACTCGTCCAGCGCCAGGGAGAGTTTCTGGCGCTCAAGGATCCGGATGGATTTTTGTTCAGTAAAAAATTCGGACAGAGATTGACTTAACCATTCCGATAGAAAATCGGTGTCAGGCGACTGTTCCAGGCCGTCGGGCAAGAACGGATAGACGGCGATATTTTTAACGATACCGTGTTTTGCATCTGTGTCGACGCCAACTGTGGATGGTTGGGCCATGACGAAAACGGCGGTACTCCACAAGAGGGCCATCATACATAAAAATATCCGACAGATCATGAATACGGATCTACCTCTTTCTTGATGGGTGTTCATCGGCTTCCACTATTTCCCATGAGCGACCGACTGGATATGATCGCTGTTCTATCCTGACAATCCCATGGTTGCGAATATTGTCATTTTGCTGCATTTATAGAATCGTCAAGGGGTCAGTATCGGTATTGAGCTCCCAAAAAAACACTAAAGAGATCGATGTCTTCGAGTTCGAAGGTCTTCCGGGCTCCCATGGTGAGTTCGAATGTGTCCGAGGGATAGTAGGAAAAAATGAGCCCAACCGTTGTTTGTGCATCTCGCTCATCGAGAATGTCGTTGCTGTAAAAATTCGAACGGATGGTCTCAAGGTTGACCCCAGCCATATTGTCAGCAAACGGTACCCCCAGATTGAAACCGTAAGATAACGTCTTTACAGCATCCAGGTCGTTAAAATAGTCTACGGCCTCGTCTAAAAATTTGTCATCGGTCTCGATCCAGCTGGACGGCAAATAAAAGTCTGAGATTTTAAAATCAGCGCCAGCGCTGAGGGTCGCAAAATCGAACGTCTTGGTCAATAAAGAAAACACGCCTGCGCCATAGCGAAAGCTGCCGGAATGGTCGATCGCGTCGGAGGTTAAGTAATAGAGGGATCCAAAAAGACCCATTCCAGCATCCCAAATGAGACTGCCCCATTCTTTGACAGGGTATTTTACTGATAAGTCGACCCCAATAAAATGCGATTCAGAGTTTACCTCGTCATCCATGGATGTAAAACGGTAGGGTACAAGCGTACTGATTACGACTCCACTGTCATAACTGCTCTCGAAACCAATCAAAACGGATGCTGCATGTCCATCCTGATCGTTCACGGAGAGGGACAAAAATTCCAAGACTCCTTTAAACTCATTGCTGCCTCCCTCAGCCTCACTATCGGCCACCGTTTTCCTGGGTTTTGAAGGGGCCATTTTTCCGCTCAACGATGTTGATGACATAAAGCCGTCTATTGACGCCCCTGTACTCTCACTGAGTCCGCTGGGGAAAAAGGCCTTTAATATCAATGAAGCATTTGCCGCTGCCCAATCTTCCATCTGGTCCAGATTAAGTCCGTTGGGCGACTCCACGACAAGGTCGCCATTGCGATCAAACACCCTGATGGTCTCGGTTAAAATTTCGCTTCCGTCCATCTCGCCATTTAAGTTCACATCGTCCCAGGCCATCTTCGTATTTGCTCCGTACAATCCGGCATCAACAGTTTTGTCCCGACCCACACCGGAAACCCCATGCGAAATCACATCGAAGAATGTATTTGCTGCCGCGGTTCTGCTGGTAAAAACAAGTAGCAAAACAAAAAAGATGGAAATTAAGTTGATAAACGTTTTTCTCATGAAATCCCCCTTCATGTCTTGTAGCGATGTGATCGCCTTGTTATTAAAAAGAGTTCGATAAGGTGAATCGAAGTGAACCTGAAACAACAGCCAAATTAATAACTGTTTTCTACCAAAAGGAAAATTCTATTTCTATAACCTTCATAGTGGATTACAGTTATTATTGCGTTAAGAACATACCCTGAAAAAAATCGCTTTTTTACGCCTGATTTAATTTTAACAGATAACGCGTCGAATCAGCAATGTTTTTTTATCCTTTTGTCTGACAAGCATTTGAATGTCCGGTTTTTAGTATCGATGCCTGCGATTACAGCGCTCAGGCATTATTTATAATAATTATGCAATAGCGAGACACCTGTTGTCAGCATGAACAGTGTCATTTTATAATGGATACATGACACATGAACAAAAAAGTCATCGCACATGGAGCGCAAGCGGGTTTTTGCTGCATATCTTCAGCATACTGACCATGATCATCCTCGGTTCGTCTCCTGCGGGCTGTGAAATGCATGCTGTTAAATCCGGCAAACCGCATCACACGGACAAAGGATTCAGGAACCTTACACTGAATGAGGACCATGGCTTTTTTGATTTTCTGCGCTGGCGCTGGGAAAGGCTCTGGAAGAAATTTCCTTCCCCGGAATCATATCGTTTCCCCATTGCGGAAAACGACCCGTCATTTCTGAGGCGCAACAAGGAAAAAAACACCCTTACCTGGATCGGCCATGCAACCCTGCTTCTTCAGATAGAGGGGACAAATATTCTTACGGACCCTCAGTTTTCTGAACGCGCTTCGCCGGTTCAGTGGGCAGGGCCTCAAAGGGTCGTTCCTCCGGGGCTGGATCTTGATGAGCTCCCGCCAATTCACATTGTCATTATCTCTCATGACCATTATGACTCCCTTGATGTACATTCGATTAAAGAGCTGTATCATCGTGAAGGCGGCAGGGAGACGAGGTTTTTTGTTCCCCTGGGTTTAAAGAAGTGGTTTCA
Source organism: Thermodesulfovibrionia bacterium (assembly GCA_041629615.1). Lineage (GTDB taxonomy): Bacteria > Nitrospirota > Thermodesulfovibrionia > UBA6902 > UBA6902 > JBFKMY01. The sequence continues at coordinate 7,447 of JBFKMY010000009.1, forward strand.
ATCCCTTGGCATTGCGAATGTTATTGAGCTGGACTGGTGGGATGAATACGCCTTTGACAGCCTGAGAGTGATTGCTGCTCCCATGCAGCATTGGGGAAAGAGGAGCCCCTTTACGCGCAATAACCACCTGTGGGCAGGCTGGATTATTATAGCGGAGAATTTCCGGTTTTATTTCGGCGGGGATTCGGGCTATTCCTCCCATTTTACGGAAACAGGAGAGAAATACGGCCCCTTTGATCTCGCAGCCCTGCCGATCGGGGCCTATGAGCCGCGGTGGTTCATGAAACACCATCACATCAATCCCGAGGAAGCAGTACAGGCCCACAGAGACATTCGCTCAAAAAAAACTGTTGCCATGCACTGGGGCACATTCATCCTCACCGATGAGCCCCTTGACGAGCCCCCGCAACGTTTGATAAAGGCGATGAAAGCGCAGGGCCTTTCTGATGATGAATTCCTTGTGCTCAGACACGGTGAAACGATTATCCTCGAATAGATAACAAATGAACGCGTTCCACCCTACGTACCTGACCCGAAAGCCCGGTCGAGATTGAAGGCAGCGCTGATAAGCGCCAGATGCGTGAAGGCCTGGGGGAAATTTCCCAGTGCCTCTCCGCTATGGCCGGTCTCCTCCGCATATAATCCTACATGATTGGAAAACCCGAGCATACGCTCGAACATTAGGCGGGCTTCGTCAAGAAGGGAGGGGTTGAAGCGCCCGGCCCTTGTGAGGGCCTCAACAAGCCAGAATGTGCAGATATTAAAAGTACCTTCTTCCCCGGAGAGCCCGTCTGCTGATTCTTTAGTATTATAACGATATACAAGGTTGTTGGATACGAGCCCTCCCTTTTCAGGAGGCATAAGTACTGCCTCGAGGGTCTTCAGCATTCTCGGGTCAGTGGGAGACAGATAGAAGACCAGCGGCATAATCAGGTTTGCAGCATCCAGTACATCACTTCCGTAATGCTGTACAAAGGCCTGTCTTGACTCGCTCCAGCCCTTGTCCATGATCTCCTCATAAATACTGTCCCGCTCCCTGAGCCATCGTCCACGGTCAGCAGGAAAAGAACGTTTTTCCGCAAGCCTGAGGCCCCGGTCAATGGCGACCCAGCACATTAATTTTGAATAAACAAAATGCTGCTCACCGCTGCGGACCTCCCAGACACCGGCATCGGCGCGGTGCCAGTTGTCACAGACCCAGTCAACGAGCCGGCGCAGAGACAGCCAGATATCATAGGAGACGGGGGTCCCGTATTTATTAAAGAGATAGGCCGCGTCAAGCAGTTCTCCATAGATATCAAGCTGAAGCTGACGGTACGCGGCATTGCCGACCCTGACCGGTTTTGAACCTCTATACCCTTCGAGATGATCAAGGGCCTCTTCATCAAGGTTTGTCCGGCCATCAATCCCGTACATGATCTGCAGCGGTGAATCACTGTTTGAACAGCTTGTACAGATGCTGGTGAGAAAGTTCATGAACCTGCCCGCTTCTTCAGTGAAACCAAGCCGCATGAAGGCATATATAGTGAACGCCGAGTCCCGTATCCACGTATAACGGTAGTCCCAGTTGCGTTCCCCCCCAATACCTTCAGGAAGGCTTGTCGTTGGTGCTGCAACGATGGCGCCGGTTGGTTCAAAGGTGAGCAGTTTCAGGGCAAGGGCAGAACGGTGGACAATCTCACGCCACCTTCCCGTGTACCTGCATCGGGAAAGCCAGCGCCTCCAGTAATCGACCGTATTCCTGAACATTAATTCCGCTTCCTCTTCAAAGAGACAGACACCGCATCCGGTCCCGGGATGAACCTCGCGGAGAACAAACACTGCTGTTTCTCCTTCCCCGAGGCTGAACCGGGAAATGACCCCGTCCCCGTCGGCCTGAAGCGGAGTGTGGGCAGTAAGACCCAGGGTGAGCATTCTGCTCTCAAAGACAGCACCGCCGGATTCGATTTTTGTCTCATGCCCGGCGCGGGCGTAATCAAAGGCCGGCCGGCATTCCATGATAAACTCGATACTGCCGCGAACTGCGGTGATGCGGCGAATTAACTGGTGGCTGTGCCTGCCGTCCGGCGCTGCTGTTCCGACAGGCATGAAATCAGTGAGCTCAGCCGCGCCGTGTGGCGCGAGAAACCTCGTAATGAGCACATTTGTTTCCGGCCAGTAGAATTGTTTGCAGGTCACAGTGTTGTCACTGGGAGCAATGCGAAACCGGCCTCCTTTCTGATCATCAAGGAGGGCGGCAAAGACACTGGGAGAATCAAAATGGGGTATACAGAGCCAGTCAATGGACCCGTTGATCCCCACGAGGGCAACACTGTGCATGTCACCAATCATGGAATAATTTTCTATGGGCTGATAGGGCACGAAATTATGGTTTCCTGCTGCCATACGTGCATGGCATGTCAGAAGTTTTCACTCCGTTTTTCACCACCTGTTATTGCCTGTAAAAAAGGATTATTTAAATGTATTGAGAATGTATTCACCGACTTTTCCTGCTTCGTCATCGGGAATCTTATCCACATCAAATTTCGGCATGCCCTTCCCCGGGTTTCTCATCGTATTGATAATATCTTCAGGAGTGTTGATGTTGTTTGCAGCCAGGGTGTCTCTAAAGAGTGTTTTTTCGGAGTTAATGATATTTCCACCGCCGGGGTGACATTTTTTGCAGTGTTTGTTGAACACCTGCTCGCCCGGCGTTCCGGACAGGGCCTGTTGAGGCACTTCCGCCACTTCTGCAGTTGGCTGGACAACCTCTTCTTGTCCCTGCACCTCCTGCTGTGCCGGCTGCTCGGAAGAAGTGCAGCTTTGATGTATAAATCCCAGTGCTATCAGTATGCATAGTATAATGTGTTTTTTCATTTTCTCTCCTTTAAAAAAAATATATTTTACTTTCTTATAATGGTAAGTTTATCAGATATGGCCTGAATTGCAAGAGAAGGGTTACATCACTGCTTCTCACTCAGGACGCTCCGGATACTGAACGTATATAATAGTACCATAATGATGAATACATGGTATGACAAAAAAACAACGACATGAACCGACAGAAAGAAATCAGCCGGGAGAAACATCATGACAGTATTGCAGTCGAAAAGATTACTGCAGACTTTTATTCCCGTGTGAATAAAACAGGGTTAACAGGGCACATCCTTCGGAGGTTCCGTACTGTTATCTATGATTTTTACAGAAAGAATGCCCGGGAGCAGCTGCCCTGGCGCAATACGGATGATCCATACCATATCCTTGTTTCGGAAATCATGCTCCAGCAGACACAAATAGAACGGGTGCTTCAAAAATATCCCCTGCTGATAAAGAAATACCCTGATTTTCAATCCCTCTCCGGTGCTTCCCTTCGCCAGCTCTACGCGGTGTGGCAGGGAATGGGGTATAACCGCCGCGCCCTTGCGTTAAAGAAAATAGCCGGAACTGTGATGGATGCTCCTTATTACGGACGCCTGCCTTCTTCGGTAGAGGAACTCGTTCAGTTTCCCGGTATCGGCAGGGCAACAGCATGCGCTGTGGCTTCCTTTGCATTTCATGAGCCCGTGGTGTTTATTGAAACGAACATAAGAAGGGTGTTTATCCATTTTTTCTTTCCCGGAAAAGACACGGTCTCTGACAGGGAGATCCTTCCCCTGGTTGAAAAGTCACTCGATGGCCGCGATCCGCGGAACTGGTATTATGCTCTCATGGATTATGGTTCCATGCTCCGGAAACTCACGCTCAATCCCAACAGAAAGAGCGCGGGATACAAAAAACAGCCGCCCTTTGCAGGGTCGAACCGCCAGCTCAGGGGCAGGATGCTGAAACTCCTGATGGAGCACTCCATTCTGTCCCGGCGTGATTTGACCCGGAAACTGGTCATGCCTGCTGATACAGTCGGGGAGATTGCTGACCAGCTCTGCAGGGAAGGGTTTATTAAAAAGAGCAGAAATACCTATCGCATGGTATGAGGGGAAATGAACATTAAGAGAGTCAGAATACTGACAAAAGGATCCCGTGACCGGAACGGCCGGGCCGGGAATCAGGGGAGCATACATGGATGAAAAAATTAAAATTGGAATAAGTTCATGCCTGCTGGGCGCAAATGTGCGCTATGACGGCGGGCATAAACTTGATCACTATCTCGCCGATACACTTGGTAAATATGTACAGTGGGTCCCCGTATGTCCTGAGGTCGAATACGGCCTTCCTGTGCCGAGGGAGGCAATGAGGCTTGTGGGCGACCCTGCCTCACCCCGCCTGTTGACCCGTTCAGGCGGAGTTGACCACACAGAGGGCATGAAGCGATGGGCAGCCAATAAAATGAAAGAACTGGAAAAGGAAGACCTGTGCGGGTTTATTTTCAAAAGCAAATCACCGAGCTCTGGTTTGCGGGCAGTGAAAGTGTACACTCATTCCGGGATGCCGGTGAATAAGGGATCGGGCATATACGCAGCGTCTTTTGTACAGCACTTCCCCCGGATTCCTGTTGAGGATGACGGGAGGCTCCATGATCCTAAGCTGCGAGAGAATTTCATCGAACGGATATTTATTTTTCAACGCTGGAAGGACTTTCTCAAAAAGGACGCTCACATCAGCGGGCTGGTGGCTTTTCATACAGAGCATAAGTTCCTTCTTCTGTCCCATAGTGCACGGCATTACAGGCTCCTCGGTCCCATGGTTGCGGGCGCAAAGAAGCACAATAAAGAGAGCCTGTTTACACAATATATAGACCTCTTTATGGACGGAATCAAGTTGATTGCGACCACAAAAAAAAATACGAACGTACTCATGCATCTGGTGGGATATTTTAAGCAGCGTATAACAAGCGATGAAAAGGCAGAGCTTCTTATGATTATAGATCAGTATCACAAGGGGTTGATCCCTCTCATCGTCCCTGTTACTCTGCTGAATCACTACGTGCGTAAATATGATGAGTCGTATCTTAAAAGACAGTATTATCTCAACCCTCATCCCGTTGAGCTGATGCTGCGGAATCATGTCTGATTATCAGTCGGTAGACGACCGGTAAAAAATATTATACGATTACCATATAAGGAAAGTTGCCTCTCAATCGACAGGTAAAAAAACGCACTATGAATTCCATGTCTGTTCTGCACAAGGGAAAAAACAGTCAGGCATTGCTGAGGGACATGATAGCACTTTATGTAGATCCTCAGCGCGTTCCCAGTACAATCAATATCATTACTGATACATCCGATTTATTCAGGGTAAATTATGACGATGTGCTTATTCTTAACGACCGCCCGTATTTTATGAGAAACTATGAGAGAGAAGGGCGATTCGGAATAGATGAGCAGCCGAAGTACTGGGTGAGAAGGGCGATAGACCTTGTTGACGGGAGTGTGAAAATTATTAAAATGGTATTCCCTGAAAGATTTGAGGTAAGAGTGGGAGGCATTACATTTGATTGTGTGCGCAGTCCCAAAAAAGAGGCAAGAATACTTGATTTAACAAGGGGACACCCGCATTTCATGCAGGGGTTTGGTACAAGGGACTCTGCGGGGAACGTAATCAGAATTATTGACCACATAAACGGCACAACAATTGATAAGCGAATATCAGCGTTGAACAGAGGCCATGAAGACTATTTTTTTAATGCCTTTCCCATGATACTGAGCGATTATATCAAACTGGTAAAGGCCATCAAATTTCTTCATGATCATGGGGAGAAACACGGTGACATACGGCGTGACCATATTATTAAGGACAGGCACGAAGAAAGTTACCGGTGGATAGATTTTGACTATAACTACCGGCACAGGGAAAACATGTTTGGATATGATCTCGTCGGACTGGGCAACGTGCTTGTCTATCTTGCGGGATGCGGTGATATTACTGTGCAGGATATTAAACGATATGATCAAAGGGCATATCAACGGCTGACGTCTGATGACATGAACATTATTTTTCATAACAGGGTAGTCAATCTCCAGAAGGTTTATCCCTATATACCGGACAGGCTTAATCTTGTCCTGCTTCACTTTTCCGCAGGCGCTGAAGTATTTTATGATGACACGGAACAATTCCTGAATGACTTGCATGAAGCGGGCAGAGGTCCGGGTAACTGATAATACAGGAAAGGGGGAAATTTCTTGGCAAGGAACAGTACCGCAGGTTCTGCTGCACAGAAAGACAGACATGTGCTCATCGCATTAGATGAATCAGAAAATGCCAGGAGGGCACTACTGTATGCGGCGGATTTTCTGGGTGGTGCGCCGGGCTTCCGGGCAACACTGCTCACAATAATCCCTGAGCCGTCAGAAGATTTTTTTGACAATGATAAAGATCGCAAGAGGTGGATCAACGAGCAGCGTTCAGGAGCAGGGAAACTGCTTGATACGTACCGCCAGATACTCATCCAGTCGGGGTTCCGGAAAGATAAGGTAGATGTCCTTGTTGATATCAGAGACTGCCCCTCAGTAGCCCGATGCATCCTTGATGAGCAAAGGAAACTCGGGTGCTGTACAGTGATTGTAGGCAGGAGGGGAATTTCAAAGAAAGAGGAGTTTATGTATGGCAGCACGTCGAGCAGGATTTTACATGAGGGGAAAAACTGCGCCGTATGGGTAATAGAATAGCAAAAGGAGGCCTACACTATCTTTTCTTCTATGCCGTACTTCCTGATCTTGTACCCTATCTGCCTTGGTGTGAGGCCGAGGAGCCGTGCTGCCCTGGCCTGGATCCAGCCCGTTTTTTCAAGGGCCTCAAGGATATTTGCCTTTTCGATCTCCTCAATATTAGCTGTTAATGACGACGGCGAATCAGGGCTTTTCAGGCGGCGGACACTCAAAGAAACAGGAAGATCTGACGGGGTCACTGTATCTGAACCGGACATAACAACAAGCCGTTCAATGGTATTTTCAAGTTCTCTCACATTGCCGGGCCAGTTGTAATTTAATAAAACCTGTAAAGCGCCACTGTCCACAACGAGTGACCGGCTGTTTTCCTCATTAAATTTATTTAAAAAATACTCGATGAGGATCGGGATGTCCTCTTCCCTTTCCCGCAGGGGGGGTAAAAAAAGCGGTATTACATTCAGTCTGAAATACAGGTCTTCCCTGAATTTGCCATGTGTCACCAGGTGCTCAAGGTTCCTGCTAGTTGCAGTAATAATCCTGACATCAACTTTGACTGTTTTTTCGCTTCCGACCCTTTCAAATTCCCTTTCCTGCAGAACACGCAGGATTTTCGGCTGAAGTGTTATGGGCAAATCGCCTATTTCATCAAGGAAAATGGTCCCTTTATGCGCAAGCTCAAATTTTCCGCTCCTTGAGGAAAGGGCGCCTGTAAATGAGCCTTTCTCATGACCGAAAAGCTCTGATTCCAGCAGTCCTTCGGGTATGGATGCGCAGTTGAACTTTATAAACGGACCTTTGCTTCGCGGGCTCATGTAATGTATTGCCCTGGCAACCAGTTCTTTTCCTGTACCGCTCTCACCCCGTAAAAGTACCGTCGACCTCGAGGGAGACACCCTGTGAACAGCTTCAAACACTTCCTGCATTCTGTCAGATGCACCGATGACGTTCTCAATACTGTATTTTCCTTTTAACTCTCTTTTTAAGCTTTCCTTTTCCTTCTCACTCTTTTCATACGTTTCCCACAGCTTGATAAACTGTGCTATCAATGAAGCAACGATTTTTAAAACCCTGATATCGTCATCAACATTTCCCTGTTTTTTTGAGTAAATCCTGTCAACACTCAGTACGCCAAGTACTTCATTTTTCAGCATGATTGGAATGCACAGGAAGGAAACCCCGTCTTTTTCCGGCCTTGATCCCGTCCTGTTGAGAAATTGAGGTTCTTTTCCAATATTGGGGATCACCATGGGAATTCTTTTTTCCAGCACACGGCCGACTATTCCCTCTCCTATTTTGTACTTGCCTTTTTCAATATTGTGTTTTTCAAGCCCGTGGGCCGCAACAATGCGAAGTTCTCCCGACGGATGATCAAGGAGAAATACGCACCCCCTCTGCATTTCAAGGAGACTCCCGAGGGTTGACATGACTGACTGGAGGTTTTTTTCAAGGGCAAAGGACGTTGTAAGCACCCTGCTCACTTCCAGTATGGCCGTCAGTTCCCTGTTTTTCTGGATAATAAGATCTGTTTTACTGTTTTTGTGTGGCACAGATTTCATTGGTCAAAACGATATGTATCCCATATCGTGCGACTTTTTCAATGCTTTTTATGCATTAAAGGAATGGTTAGCCCATTATCTGACATGCGAATGAATAATACTAACATCAGGAAGGGCTTCATATCAACACACTATGGGCCATGACTTTTCTTTGAAGAGGTTTTTTATGAATAGCAGGCCCCCTGTTTTGACGATTGTTAAATTGGTGTCTGAAAGGGTATAATAAATCTTTACATTGTCATGTCTTTTCAATGTTCACGTTTTGGAGGCTCATCCCAGAAAGAAGACCGGGAGTAAAAATAAATTTTGAATGTTGATCATAATGCTTGCGCATGTATTCTTTTACTTGACATATTACAGGGATAATCTTACATTAAATTTATGAGTTATAAGACATCAAATCTGCTGGTGCGCATATTATTCCCGGAGTGCAGTTTGCAGAAGCAGCAGGTAAAAAGTTCATCATTCTGATGTAAATTTAATTAAAGGAGCTTTAATGGCCAAAGGGTGTTGTGATACAGGAAGGGAACAGCGAATAAGACAGTACAATCTTACTGAGTGGAATATCGTAAATCCAGCTCTTAAGACTTTTAATGCACATGACCTGTTATTTTCCCCGGAATATATAAGGAAAAAGAAAAAGGGAATATCCCTGTTTATTGACCCTGAGTCGCCGAACTGGATCAGCCTTAATACCACAGGCGCAGAAATTCTTAAGCTCTGTGACGGCAGACATACATTGCAGGACATTCAGGATACAATCTTGACTAAATATAACATTACAAACAAAAAGAAGGTGAAACAGGAGATATCATCCTTTCTCGGTGCCGTGGGATTACTTGAGTTTGTATCTGATAGCCCGTATAAGCGGAAAGAATACAGGGGGAGGAGCCATGCAATTGCCCCCCATAAACTGGATGAACTCTGGATATATTATACCCTTGCCTGCAACCTCAGGTGCAGACATTGCCTGGTAAGCGCCGGGAAGGAGCTCAGGAATGAATTAACACCTGAGGAATTCAGAAATGTTGTGGATGAAGCGATAGCACTCGGCGTCAAACGTTTTTACATTACCGGAGGAGAACCGTTTATTAAAGAAGGGATTTTCGATCTCATTAAGTATATTACAAAAACAAAGAAGCGTGAACTTATTATCCTGACAAACGCCACTCTTTTTGATGACAGTAAGATAGCTGAGCTTAAAAAGCTCGTGAACCCGAGACTGCTTATGCAGGTCAGCCTTGAAGGGCCTACTGCTGAAATCCATGACAAACTCCGCGGCAAGGGGAGCTTTGACAAGGCAGTAGAAGGGATAAAAAAGCTCATTGCTATCGGCGTAACGCCAATTGTATCAACGGCCATAAGCAGGCTCAATGAAAAGGACATAGCCAGGACATCCCGTTTTCTTTCAAAACTCGGGATAAAGGAGCATAATGTCCTCTGGATGCACGCAAAAGGCCGCGGTGCCAATAATTTAAGTGAGTTGTACGTTCCTTCCGATACCATTGCTCATGCCATGAAAAAACTCAAAAAAGAATATAAAGAGCAGGAGATAATATTTGATAATGTGGAGTCCCTTAAAGTCCGGGTAAGGACAAAGAGAGGG
>JBFKMY010000010.1:0-16475 GCA_041629615.1 Thermodesulfovibrionia bacterium
ATGTGGGCGAGGTAACTGATTGCGCCCGCAATGGTGGCAGCAACAGTGCCTATTAAAATATCCCTGTGTTTCACATGGGCCAGTTCATGACCGATAACGCCTTCCAGTTCCTCAGGGCTCAGAAGTCTCATGATACCCGTTGTCACTGCAACTGCTGCATGCTCGGGGTTTCTTCCTGTTGCAAAGGCATTTGGCTGCTGCTGATCTATCATATACACCCGGGGCATTGGCAGTTCGGCCCTGCGGGCAAGCCTCCTGACCACTTCATACAGCCCGGGCGCCGTGGCACTGTCTACCTCACGGGCGCGGTACATTTTCAGGACTATTTTATCGCTGAACCAGTAACTGAAGGCATTCATTCCCAGCGCCAGAATCAGCGCAATAGTCATCCCTGATTGACCGCCAAAGGCATTTCCGGCCCACAAAAGCACAAGGGTAAGCCCTGTCATCAGGGCCATAGTTCTAAATATATTCATATCGTTACTCCTTCCGGCAAATAGCTGCTTATAAAAATATTGTACCTAAGGATTATTTTGAAATGCAATAATCAGGATGTATAAGGGGGAGGCTGCATATACAAGCAGGGCGTATCCCTTTGTTGCTCCGGTACTCTCTGAATGATGCGCGAGAAAGCTTAAGGTAAGAACATAATGAGCCGATTAAAGAGAAAAGAAGGGAGAAAGCGATGAAGGACGGCTACGGACAATGCAATATCTGTAAGGACAAGTATACAATGCAGCATGTCGAGGTGGCTCCGCAAAGAGTAGTGTATGTCTGCTCGGAATGTATAGAAAAAGCAGAGGACAACTTTATATGGGTGTGCATGACCTGTGGAAAGTCTTATATAAAACCGAAGAAGCTGGTAATAAACAGGATCAAGGATCGTGAACTCAAAAAGGCATATATGCTCTGTGAGGATATGCTTATAATTCAGGGTATCGACATGTGTATCGTGTGCAGCCCCGAGCGCATACTGGATTATGCAGAGATGCATGAAGCAGTGATGGAATGCTGAGGCTGAAGTAATCTTTCGGGGGGACGTCCCTCTTTTCTCCTGCTCCGATTTCTCCAGGGTCCCTGGCGCTTATTCACCTGCTTTATAAAAAACCCGTTTTTTTAGCTTGACATAATTAACTACGATAGTAGTTAATAGAACAATGAAAGGGGCAATTGTCAAGCTGACCCGTCTTGGTTTTACGGAATATGAAGCAAAAGCATATGTTGCACTCCTGATAGAAAATCCCTTAACTGCCTATGAAATAGCGAAAAATTCAGGGATCCCTACATCAAAAATATACGAGGTCATCAGGAAGCTTGAAAAGAGGCGGACAGTTCAGGCCATTCACGGGGAGCGTTCAAGGATGTATGTACCGCTCTCCCCCGATGAATTTATAGAGGATTTCAGGGCAGCCATTGAAGATTCCCTGCAGGCGGTAAAGCGCGAACTGAAGGATATAAAGAAGGGAATGGACACAAGCTATACCTGGCATATCAAGGATTATGACGGACTTATTCATAAGGCGATCAGGATGATAGACACTGCCAGGATATCAATCCTCCTCTCTACATGGCCGCCTGAGATGAAGCTGCTTGCAGAATCCCTTTACCGGGCAGAGGAACGGGGCGTAAAGATTGCGGTAATCCACTATGGTGCTGCAACAGTAAAGATCAAACAGCTCTATATCCATCCCGTAGAAGATACCATTTATTCAGAAAGGGGGGTGAGCAGCTTTACAATAGTCGCCGATTCCCGGGAAGCACTGAACGGTACAATTGCCGGCAGCAGGACAGAGGCGATCTGGAGTATGAATGAGGGTTTTGTGATAATGGCCGACGGGCATATACGGCATGACATTTATCAAATGAAGACGGTGAAGCGGCTCAGCCCTGTACTGAGGAAAATGTTTGGTGAAAGATACGAACACCTGCGTAATGTTTATTCCGATGAGGATATGCACGCGTAATGCAGGTCTGTTGTCAGACAGTGCAGTTCATGATATTTTGTGTCTCTCATGTCACCGCTCATCACTTCCTGATCTTGTGAATTCTCCGCTATCTTGGCTATAATGGGTATCCGTCATGAAGATTGCAGGATCAGCACATACAATAAATTACCGATGAATAATTATCACAGAAGGCGTGTTGTGAGAGAGGAAGACTGAATGGATAAGAAGGAACGTGAACAGACGCTGGTGCTTATCAAGCCCGATGCACTTAAAAATTCGCTGACAGGCTATGTGCTTTCACAGCTTTCCCAGTTTCATACGAACCTGCGCTTTGCCGGGATGAAGATCGTTAAGGTCAGCAGGATGCTTGCTGAGGAACATTATGCAGAACATCAGGGGAAAGTGTTTTTCCCTTCGCTGCTGGAATACATTATGGGAAGGCTCCACTTTCCCGACTCACCCTGGAGTCACAGGGTAATTGCCCTTGTGTATCAGGGCCCTGACGCTGTACAGAAAATACGGGACATTGCGGGACCGACGAATCCCCATCTGGCGCGGGACCAGCAGCCGGGGTGCATCCGTGCACTGGGAACGGTCGTACCTCTTAAAGACGCTGAAGGGAAAATTGTGGGAGAACGCATGGACAACCTCATCCACGCATCAGCAACGAATGAAGAAGCTGAAAGGGAAATCAAGCTCTGGTTCAGACCCAATGATATTCCACCGCCAATGCATGCCTACCCCACCGCAGTATGTGAGGATTATTACTATCTGAAGGACGGCGCACTGGCAATGAAATACGGGCCCGGAAGCAATTGTTTTCTTGCCCCGGGAAATACTGCCTGGAAGTCTGATATTGAAACACTCGCGCTCCTGCAGCAGGGGAAGCCTGCCCCGTGCAGTCATGCAGCTGTTGTTGCCAAGTACCTTATCAACGCAGCGTAGCTCATTGGTGCGGAGCAGTGTTCATATTCACTCTCACGGAGAGTCCGGTCATGCGCGTCTTAATTCAAGGTTGATGCCGATTTGATCGATCACCTCTTTACCAACCGGTTTTTGCTTGAGAAGGAACCCTTCAAAGAGGGCATTATCACAAACGGTATTTATCAGACGGGGAATTCCCTGCGTATAATAATGGACGGCATTGATGGCCTCAGGGGAAAATATCTCCTTTTCGGAGCCTGCCACACTTACTCTGTGTTTAATATATTCCCGGGTAACATTCTCATCAAGGCCCGCAAGTTTATACCGTACGGCGATCCTCTGCTTCAGGGGCTCATCCAGGGCAAGCACATCATCCAGGGCGGGAAGCCCGAAGAGCACGAGGGTTATGAGTTTGCCATCAGGCCCTTCCATATTGAGCAGGCCCCGGAATTCCTCCATGATTTCACGGGACTGGAGCATTTGCACTTCGTCCATAAGAATGACGGTCTTACGTCCTGCGTCGTTAATTTCAACAAATCTTTTATAGAGCTGGCCTAATATTTCTAATTTATTATCGCTGGCATTTTCAATACCAACCTGCATGGCTATTTTTTTCATCAGCCAGTCGGTAGTAACAGATGTGTGGATTATCACAAGCAATGCAGCCTCGTATTTGTCCTCATCAAGCTCGTTTAACATCCGCCGGGCAAGGGTTGTCTTGCCGGTGCCGACGTCACCGACCAGGACGGCAAGTCCTTTCATCGTATCAACGGCATATTTCAGACGAATAAGTGCGTCGGAATGCTGGTTGCTGTTGTAATAATACCTCGTGTCCACTGCATTGGAAAAAGGGTGCTCTTTTAAGTTGTAGAATTCCAGGTGGTCCATGTGAATAAAATAAATTATTTATTATGCAAATGTATTGTGGTGAGGTGTTCTCAGTGTTTCCACAAATAGCACTTTGCCGTTATATGTACGATACCCTGTCCCTTTTACGTGCCGGATTCGTGTCACGGGACGAACCTATTTGCTGTTCCAGTCTCTCAACGTTAACGGAAACGTCCTTAAATTCCGGGTCCTGTGCCTTGATTTCAGAATAAAGTTCAAGGGCCCTGCGTTCTTCCTTGTTATACTGATAAGCGTTGGCCAGCTCATACTTGACGTAGAGATAGGTTGAATTTGAGGGCGTCATGGAATCAATTATTCTATTAAACGCCGCAATAGCAAGGGGGTATGATCCTTTTTCCATATAGCATAGTGCGAGCATTGTCGTATTTCTCTCAATTTTATCCGGATCTCTGGCTGCTATCTGCAGTTCTTCTATGGCTTCATCCAGAAAACCCTTTTGCTTGCACTCAAGTCCGGCTATATAGCGGGCTTCATAATCCTCTGTTTTATCCTCAGGCGCTTCAAACTGATCAAACAGGGCCTGCAGATCTTCCTCTCCTTCCGTATCTGTATCCGGTTCTTCTTTTATCTGCTCGACAGACAGGTCAACGGTCTCCGGGCCAGCAGATTTTAAAGAGGCAAGCTTCCGGGCGATTTCGTCATCATCAGGGCGGGCAGACAGGAGGGCCTCATACATTTTAACGGCCTCTTCATCAAGCCCCTGCTGGGCGTAGAAATCGGCTTCTACTTTTTTTGCAGAAAAGTCGTCCTCAGAAGTGATCTCCATGTCTTCTGAAAGAGGGGATCCGGGTTCAGATGCGTTCTGCACATAAGCATTGTCTCCGGCCCTTTGCTCTTCATATGGTTCTTCTGTCTGAGGGAAGGCAAATGTGTCCCCGTCTCCGGCAGGCGCGCTCCCTGTTTCTTCCGCGGGAGGGTGTCCTTCAGCGGCAATGTCCATGCCGGGAAAGGTCACTTCATTATGTTCAGGCGCTGCTTCTGAACTGATTTCAAGTTCATTGATCTTTTCGCGCAGTGCGTTGTTATCAGGGTGTAGCGCCAGTGCTTCTTTATATAAGGGGATCGCGTCTTCAACGGCCCCCTGGTTCTCATGGAGGGATGCGAGTTCAGCAAGCTCACCGGGGAGAGCATGGTCATCGCCCCGGGCCCTGCAGAGGCGTATAAGGCGCTCCTTCGCCGGGATTATGTGCAGATCTTTAAAGGGTCCGAGAAGCTCCTGAGCCTCGGTCCACTTTTCTGCATCAAGCACATCGTCAATGACAGGCAAAAGCTCGTCCCAGGCCTCCTCAATCAGCCCTTCTTTGAGATGAAATGTTCCAAGGAGTCTTCTGGTCTCCCCGTGTGAAGGGTCCTGATCAGTGAGGAGTGCGAGTGCCTCTCTGGCCTCATCATTCCTGTCTGCGTCCATTGCAAGTTGCGCATACTTTACGAGGATATTTCTGTTTTCGGGGTCCTGAGAACGCGCATTGTTAAGCAGCTCAAAGGCATGATCATTATTGTTCTCCTTAAGCGCTAATTCGCTGAGGCCCATTAATGCAGAAACGTTTCCGGGATCGTATTCAATGGCCGTATCAAAAAATTCTTTTGCCTTTTCAATGTTGTCTCTTTCCAGAAAGGTCAGGGCTATCGCTGCATATTCAGTGGCAGCTTTTTCCCTGAGGCCTATCCTGAAATATAAATATGCTATTTTCGATCTCGTGCTCGTATCCGCAGGCGATAATTGCAGCATTTTTTCGACGACCAGCGTAGCTTTTTCCGTTGCTCCGTCTTTGTTATATATCTCTGCTGCTCTGTAATAATTATCAATGGCATTTCCTGTTAACCCTTTGTCAGCGTGAAGCTTGGCAAGGGCAATGAGTGCATCTACATCATTTGGTTCTATATTTAGGACTTTTTTATAGATTGCTATTGCCTTGGGGTAAAAACCGTCCTTTCTGAATATCTCTGCTGCCTTATTAAAGGATTTTACCGCTTCCTCATCAGCGCCTTTTCTTAAGTAAAGGTCTCCGATGGTATTATGAATGTTTCCGTCCTTACGGTCCAGTAAGAGTTTCTCCCATTCTGCAATGGCCTTGTCAATAAGACCTTTTGAAGCAAATTTCTGTGCAGCATTAATTATTGCAGTCTTGTTTTTTATCATGGTCTCGCCTCAATAAATTATCTTAATCGCTTATCCTTACATAGTCAATCATGACAAGAGTTACATATGTATTCGGTATAAATAACAGATTTATTAAGTTTTTTTGATAAAAAAATTTTATTGCGTAAAAACAACATTTAATTGGATAGTTACGGATACACTCCATGCAGGACAATAAAGGGCGTATCGAATTGAGTATATTAGGCATGACATAATCTTCCTTTCACGCACAGGCCTATTCACGTTTCAGCCCATACCCTCATATCAGACCATTCTCAATGTGCGTGACATGTCATTTGCCGGGAGGTTTTTTTGGACGGCACCTGTTACAATAGTCCGGACTCTTTCCTTTCAGGTGCTTTGCGGGTGAGTCAGTTCGTGATAGTCTCTGCATGCAAGGAATATGGAGTGTGAGCATTATAAAAGACCTCCGGGCGTATATTGATGTTCTGAAGAAAGAACACGAGGTGATCTTTGTAGACACGCCGGTTGATCCCTTTCTGGAGATAGCCGAGATCCATAGACGGGTGATTGACAGGGGCGGACCTGCCCTCTTTTTCAGAAATGTTCAGGGGAGTAATTTCCCTGTTGTCACCAACCTGTTCGGAACAGAGCGGAGGATCGAACTCGCCTTTGGAAAGCGACCTGTCAGGTTTGTAAACGATGCGGTCAGGCTCGCAGAGAAGCTGCTGCCCCCGGACATGAAGAAGCTCTGGAGCGGAAAGGGTGTTTTCATGCAGGGCCTGAAGATAGGGACAAAGAAGAATAAGAGCGCACCCATACTGGAAAACATCCAGAGGCCGCCCCGCCTGACTGAACTCCCGATGCTCACTTCATGGCATTCAGACGGCGGGCCGTTTGTGACACTGCCTCTGGTGTATACTGAACACCCGGAGGGAAAAGGGCATAATCTGGGAATGTACAGGATCCAGCGATATGATGACCGTACGACCGGGATACACTGGCAGATCCACAAAGGCGGAGGGTATCATTACCATGTTGCTGAAAGGAAAAATAAACCCCTGCCGGTCAGCCTCTTTATCGGCGGGCCCCCGGCCCTTATCCTCTCTGCAATAGCCCCTGTTCCTGAAGATGTGCCGGAGCTTATTCTGGCGTCACTCCTGCTCGGCAAGCGGCTTGATATGGTCGATGATCCCCTCGGAGGACACCCGCTCGTTTCTGATGTGGAGTTCGCTGTCAAGGGTGAGGTGCCGCCCTTTGTCAGGAGGCCGGAAGGCCCCTTTGGCGACCACTTCGGCTATAACTCATTGCAGCACGACTATCCTGTATTCAATGTAAACAGGCTCTATTACCGTAAGGACGCGATCTACCCGGCCACGGTTGTCGGCAGGCCGCGTCAGGAGGACTACTATATAGGAGACTACCTGCAGGAGCTGCTCTCGCCGCTTTTCCCTCTTGTGATGACAGGGGTGAGACAGTTAAAGACATTCGGGGATACAGGCTTCCACTCCCTTGCTGCCGCCAGGGTGTATGACCGCTATCCAAGAGAGGCCTTTGCGTCGGCGATGAGGATACTCGGAGAAGGGCAGTTGTCTCTCACAAAATTCCTGATAATCACTGACGGGGAAGTTGACGTGCATGACTTCCGGGCGCTCTGGACACATGTCCTTGAGCGTGTAAACTGGGAGACGGACCTCTTTGTATTTGATAATGTATCGCAGGACACCCTTGACTATACCGGACCGGAAGTAAATAGAGGCTCAAAGGCCGTACTTATGGGACTGGGCAAAGACCCGCTCAGGAAACTGCCCCGCGAGTTCAGGGGGGCCCTTCCGGACGGGTGTGATAACCCCGAAGTCTTTCTTCCCGGCACACTCGTACTTCAGGGCAGGACCTATGATTCTGCCCCGGAGCTGGGAGCTAAGGTCGCGAATGACGGAGGCCTTCAAGAGTGGCCGGTTGTCCTGCTCGTTGACGACAGCAGGGCCGCAACGCTCAGTATGAAGGAGTTCCTGTGGACATTTTTCACGCGCTTTGAGCCGGCCGGAGATATTTACGGCAGCAGGCCTGAAAGCCGCCGCTTTCATACCCGTATCCATGAGCCGGTGGTGTTTGACTGCCGGATGAAGCCCTGGTATCCGCCTGTTCTTGAGGTTGATGAAGAAACAAGAAAAAAAGTTGATGGTAAATTACCCGGGATAGTGCCGGCAAAATGGTTATAATATGTGTTTTTCATAATCTGGTAAGATTATTGAGTGGTCATCCCCATAGGGGCGGCCTTATCTTGACACGTACGTAATGTTGATGTTACATTTTGTGTTCAGTCAACCCTATCATATTTGTGATAGTCAGCAATGAAAGAAATGAAACTGGAGCGGCTGCTCAGGAGACCATAAATGCCTGAATTGCTCACGCGATTATTGTGACCATTGATTATAAAGATACATTAAACCTTCCAAGGACAGCATTTCCCATGAAGGCCAACCTTGCGCAGAAAGAAAAAGAATTCCTGCGTTTCTGGGATGAGAACCATATTTACGAAAAGATGCAGAACAGGGACAAAACAAAAAGCTATATTCTGCATGATGGTCCTCCCTATGCGAATGGCCACATCCATTTAGGCCATACGCTCAATAAGGTGCTCAAGGACATGATTGTCAAATTTAAAACCATGAAGGGCCATTATGCACCCTATGTCCCGGGATGGGACTGCCACGGCCTGCCTATTGAGCACCAGGTGGATAAAAAACTGGGATCAAAAAAGGAAGAAACAACGATCCTTGAAAAGAGGAGGCTGTGCCGCGAGTATGCCGGGCGGTTTGTTGATATTCAAAGAGATGAATTCCGGAGGCTCGGCGTGTTCGGTGACTGGAGCAATCCCTATATCACAATGGATTATGCCTATGAGGCGACGATTGTCAGGGAGTTCAACAGGTTTATGCAAAAGGGGGGAGTGTATAAGGGGAAAAAGCCAGTCCACTGGTGTCCAACCTGTGTTACGGCACTCGCGGAGGCTGAGGTAGAATATTCAGACAAGGAATCCCCATCAATATACGTGAAGTTCAGGGTGACGAATCCCCGCGGTAAGTTTGCTCCTGATGCTGTGAATGGAACATATTTCGTAATCTGGACAACAACTCCCTGGACATTGCCTGCAAATATGGCCCTTGCACTGCACCCGCAATTTATTTATCGCCATGTTAAAACCCCTGCAGGAGAACTGATCATTGCACAGGAACTTATAGAAGCCTGCATGGAAAAAATCGGATACAGTAAGAATGATTACGAAATAACGGAAGGTGGTTGGGCAGGCGTTGAGCTTGAAGGAATTAGCTGTAAACACCCATGGATTGACCGAAAGGTGAAGACCATCACAGGCGAACATGTCACCCTGGAGCAGGGAACGGGGGTGGTGCATACTGCACCGGGTCATGGTGAAGAGGACTACGAAATCGGGTTAAAATACGGGCTGGATGTATACGCCCCTGTTAACAAAAAGGGGTGTTTTACTGAAGAGATAGAAGATTTTGCAGGCCAGTATGTGTTCAAGGCTAATGCTGAAATAATAAATAAATTAAAGTCGTCAGGCATGTTGCTGGGGGATGCTCAGCCTCTTGCGCACTCCTATCCCCACTGCTGGAGATGTAAAAGGCCTGTTATATTCAGGGCCACAGAACAGTGGTTTATTTCGATGGAAAAGAACGGGCTCAGGCAGGAAGCCCTCCAGAACATTAAGCGGACAGTGTGGGTCCCCGGGTGGGGAATGGACAGGATTTTTGGAATGGTCGAAAACAGGCCGGACTGGTGTATTTCAAGGCAGAGGGCCTGGGGAGTGCCGATCGCATTATTACAGTGTAATAATTGTAAGGAGGCTGTAAACGACAGAGCAGTGATGGATATCATTGAAGCGGAAGTGGAGAAGTCCGGTGCAGATGTCTGGTTTGAGAAGGAGGCCGGTGAGTTTGTGCCGCAGGGCTACAGGTGCCCGCGCTGCAAATCCGGGCAATTCTCAAAGGAACAGGACATTCTTGATGTCTGGTTTGATTCAGGAGTAAGTCATGCAGCGGTTACCGAGGCTGACCCGCGGCTCTTCAGTCCTGCTGATCTTTATCTTGAAGGAAGCGACCAGCACAGGGGATGGTTTCAGAGCTCCCTTCTTGCGTCCGTGGGAACAAGAAACAGAGCACCCTACAAGTCGGTGCTTACGCACGGGTTTGTGGTTGACGGTAAAGGGAAAAAGATGTCCAAGTCATTAGGGAATGTCATAGCCCCGCAGGAGATAACAGGCAGGCAGGGGGCCGAAATATTGCGGTTATGGAGCGCATCTGCTGATTACAGGGAAGATATGAGGATTTCAAATGAAATCCTTTCCCGGCTTGTTGATGCCTACAGAAAAATCAGGAACACATGCAGGTTTTTATTGGGAAATATATATGATCTTGACACAGCAGGCGCAGACCTCGGAACCATGAGAAGAGAGGATTTATCTGAAATTGACAGACTTGCACTCAGCATGCTCCAAAATATTGTAAAAAAAGTTGACAATGCGTATGAAACTTTTGCATTTTATGAGGTCTATCATTCTATCTATCAATTTTGCATTATGGACATGAGCTCCTTTTATCTTGACATCTTGAAGGACAGGTTATACACATACAAAGATGATTCAAAGGAGAGAAGGGCTGCTCAGGTGGTATTATATAACATCTTAATATCATTGACAAAAATGATAGCGCCAATCCTTTCCTTTACTGCGGAAGAGATATGGTCCCATATCCCCGGACAGAGGGAGGAGAGCGTTTTCCTCTCGGAATTTCCTGCAGTTGATCATAAATGGGAAGACAGTGAACTTGAGAGAAAATGGAAGGTGTTGTGGAATATCCGTGATGAAGTCAACAAGGCATTGGAGATTAAGAGACAGGAGAAGTTCATAGGGAATGCCCTTGAAGCAAATGTTACCCTTTACGCAGATAAAGAAACGAATGAGATACTTTCATCATATGATGCGTTTCTCTCCACTCTCTTTATTGTTTCCTCTGCCGGCAGGGGCAGCATTTCGGAGGCACCTGCAGCTGCTTATAAAAGTATGGAAATTAAGAACCTGGCAGTCCTTGTAGAAAGGGCTGAAGGCAAAAAATGTCAGAGATGCTGGAATTGGAGCGCACGTGTTGGCACCTATAAAGAGCATCCTGAACTATGTCATCGATGTTACGGGGTACTAACGGTTTGAATAAAGGCGCGCATATTGCAGCGATATCTGCTTTTGTTATTTTACTTGATTATCTTTCAAAGAAGATAATCGTTTCCAAAATTATGCTTTATGAGAGCATTAATGTATTGCCCTTTCTCAATATTATCCATGTTCAAAACAAGGGCGCGGCCTTTAGTATATTGACCGGGCTTGACAATAAATATTTTATTGGTATTTCTTTTATCGCCATAATTGCTATAATAGTCTATCTGTCCAAACTTCCCAGAGGCCTGGAGCTTTATTCCCTGTCAATGATACTGGGGGGTGCGGTCGGCAATCTTATCGACAGGATCATGATCGGTAAGGTAACTGATTTTATAGATGTATTTATAGGACGGTGGCATTGGCCTGCCTTTAATGTGGCCGATTCCGCATTGACGGTCGGGATTATATTGTTTCTGCTGGTAAATATAAAGAGCGGGAAAAAGACGTGAGTCCAGCGATGAGGATATTACTATTTGCTGTGCAGGGTGAGGAAATTATATGAAGGGCACAATGGAACGCAGTAAAGTATCATCTGATATCAGTGGGAAATTAAAAATAAAGGACCTTTGGGACAAACAGATTGTTAAACTTAAAAAAGGTTCTTTTACCTGTCCGCTGTGTAAAGAGAGTTTTACCGGACTGGCAGCGCTGGGGACCCACCTTAAAGAACACTGTACATGATAACACCGCAACGGTCAGCCGTCGGCTGATGTGAGCGGCATGTATCCCCTTGGATTTAAAGACAAATTAGCGATATTTCCCTGTCTGAGCTGGTGGTATCCTGCAGCGGCTATCATGGCTGCATTGTCAGTACATAAAGAGAGCGAGGGCAGAAAGAGTTCAAATTTCTCCTCTGATGCCACGTGTGTCATCCTTTCTCTCAGGACACGGTTAGCAGATACCCCTCCTGAAAGAACCACGCGGTTAATCTTTTCTGCTTTCACAACTTCAGAAATTCTTTCCATGAGTACTTCAATCACAGCATCCTGAAAACTTGCGGCTATGTCTTCTTTTTTAGATTCCGGATTTTTTCTTACATAGTTCAGGACAGCGGTTTTTAGTCCGCTGAAACTAAAGTCAGCGCTCCCCTTAAGGGTCGCTCTCGGGAATATGATCGCCTGCGCATCTCCCCTCATGGATATTTTATCTATTATGGGACCGCCCGGATACCCGAATCCAAGGAGTTTTGCCACCTTGTCGTAGGCCTCGCCGGCTGCATCATCTCTGGTGCGACCGATTTCCCTGTACAGGCCAAAGTTATCAACGCGGTATATACTTGTGTGTCCTCCGGACACAACAAGGGCAATAAAGGGAAAAGCAGGAGACGCCTCAAGAAATATTGAAAGAATGTGTCCTTCCAGATGATTTATTGCAACAAGGGGGATGGCATGTACTAAAGAAAGCGACTTGGCAAAACATACCCCTACAAGCAGAGACCCGATAAGTCCCGGTCCGCTGGTTACTGCAATCGCGGAAATATCCTTAAATTGTACGTCTGCTGAGTGCATCGCCTCAGATACCACGGGCCATATCAGCTCTATATGCCTTCTTGAGGCGAGTTCAGGAACTATCCCTCCGTATTTCATGTGGATCTCATCCTGGCTTGAGACTACATTTGACAGAATTTTCCTGCCATCCTCAACGAGTGCGGCAGAGGTATCATCGCAGGATGTATCTATTCCCAAAATTAACATTTTTTCAACATTTCAGTAAGTGTACCGATATTCACAAAATTAACATAACTTTCGAGAAATAGTCAATTTTCGCAAAATTAATGCATGCGTTCCACGTGGAACATGTCTGTATGTGGATATCTTTGGGCAGTTTAATTGATTTTTCAGAAGATTCGATGGTCACTGCAGGGCATCAGTATATTATGTGCAAAAACATATACAATCTCACTTCAATGTCCTGCATTCATCAACGCAATAGTATTCTGTTGATATGAGTATGTCCTGCAGGGATGCCTGTTAATTTATAAAGAAAGAATGAAGAGTTAGACGGAGATGTCTCGGAACGGAGGAATCTGACGCCGTTGGTTTTCAAGAAAGTATAAACATATGTGAATATCCAGGGGCCAGGCGAAGGAATTTATTATGTATCCTGTTCAGTGTATGGCCGGAAATACATGAATGTGCCTGAGCGCATTCCCCGGTTTACTGCATTGACTGTTCCACGTGGAACATTGATAACTGAAAAGGGCGGGCATGAAGAGATTAAATCATGAAGAGGTAAAACTCATAAATGACAACGATTAAATACATCTTTATCGCAAAGGGCAGGCTTAGCCGGGTGATCTTTACATTCTTGAACAAACAGAGAATTGTCAGGCAAAAAACGGTAATTATAAATTTTACTACTGCAAAAGGAGTTGTGCCATAATCTAAAAAATAGGCCATGATCGGATTTGCCTCAACAGCATGGCCTTTGCTGATCAGTTCAAGGGTTAAAAAAGCATCGAGGCAACTGAGAAGAAGGAGCGTCGTAACTGCTATCAACAGTCGTGTGCTATACAGGTCTACATGTATATGGTCTTTTTTGTCTTCATCCCTTCGTACTGTTTTTCTATGACCGCCATATAATGTATATCTGCTTATGATAGGCGTTGGCCTGCTGCGCCTGTCAGAAATAGTTCTTTTACCTGTCTGAGAATAATTATCTGTGTTCATATCTTAGCCGGAAAATGCACGCGAACAGCCATTTATTTACCTGTCTATCGCAAACGCCGTGCCAATGTATAACTACCTGATTTATAACGTTAATTATGTTTCACAGGGATTTGCAATGTAATATTTACCGACACATTGACCCTGATATGCTGTAAAAAAGTGTAAACATGAAAAAGCTATACAGTGCATACATCCATGATTGATACGGGTTCTTAATAAAGCTTATAAAATGAGAGAGATACTCCAGAGCATGGTTATTATTCCCTGACGCATTATTCATACATTTTATCACGAACCCCACCCCACTATGTCAAGGGGAGATGCTTTATTTTATCAATTCCTTTCTCATTTTGATATACTTGAATGAGCGGAGACGGGATGAAGGAAATGGACAAAAGAAAAGCAACGCGTATAATCGCAGGGTATAAAGCCAGTATTGCTATATCGGGTGACAGGTATGAAGCAGTCGTGGAGAATCTTTCAGAAAGCGGTATCTGCGTACTCACCTTTCCGCTTGAGATTCCCGTTGGTTTTGCTCCGGGGGAATCTGTTGATTTGCACATTGAGGCGCCCACAGGAGAAATCCTGGATATTGTATGCAAAGTAAAATGGTCCAGCACAATACCTCCGCATAATATCACGCGCAGCATCGGGGCTGAAATTGTAGATCCCCCGTGGGAGCAGACTGGATGCTTTGTATAAAAGTATTCCGGCACCTGCATGGCTTATAGCAGAATCCTGCCTTGATGATTGTAGATAGAAAAAAAGCAGTAAGCGGGAAAGCGGGCAAGATTTTGGTGTTCAGCGCAAGTGCTTATATTCAGTGTGTTGCGATTGGGTTTTATTATGATGTAACTTTCTCACTTTCAAGCTTACCCGCTTTCCCGCTCCGTTCAACGACCGGTTCAAAAATAATACCCCAGAATCTGCAATATTGCCCACGATACTCTCCCCTGATTCTGCAATAATAAACTGAACTTATCCAGAGGCTGATCCTGTCCCCCTTTTTAATATAATGCGTTTTCATATTCAATTCCGTATTATGCACTGTCCGATCGTCACAGTTTTTTTTGTTGTTCTTGAAAGGGTATTTTCCTCTATGAACCACGTTATCATTAATCATAAATTTGTAAGGAGCATCCCCGTCAGCTTCGATAGTTGCGCCAAGCTTTACTTTATAGGTTCCTGTATTGCCCGGAAATGAACTCCACCATATTTCGCCACTGGATGATATTCCATGCTCCCGATCGCCTTTAATCCCGTACGTCCTTTTGCCTGAAGTAATTCCACGATCAACAATAATCTCATCTTTTCCGTCACATATCAATTGATCATCGGATGTGCATTCTCCATTTTCTTCCAAAGGAGGGGTGAGTATGATGGTTTCCGCCGCACATAATGGGCTTACAAAAAGGCAGATGATAATCGCGCAGTACCGCATAAATAATTTCATTAATCGGATTCTAACAGAGAACAGGGAGATATACAATATGATTATTTACAATTTCAAAGGATGTAGTATACGCAATAAAAAAGTGTTTTGTGCATCCGAATGCATAACTTCAGGGCGGTCATTAATGAAGACAGGAAAGGGGAAAAACACCGCACGTTAATCCATAAATAAGTCCGGCGATATTACTCGCAGCTGATGTGCCGGATATGCCCTTGAATGAAAAACCAACTGCAAAATCCGGAAAAAAAGGAGCTAATCCCGATGCATCGGGACTAACTCCCTGATTTTTAATGGTGAGCCGTGCAGGAATCGAACCTGCGACCCGCTGATTAAGAGTCAGCTGCTCTACCAGCTGAGCTAACGGCCCTTCTTAAAAACAGCGATCAGCTTTCAGCCATCAGCTACGGAGTGCTTCACATATTAAAAGCTTACTGCTGACAGCTGCACATTTTGCCAAGGCAAAATGTGTATGGCGCGCCTGGGAGGACTCGAACCTCCGACACCCGGCTCCGGAGGCCGGTGCTCTAATCCGCTGAGCTACAGGCGCATTTAAAGACAGCATTCAGCACTCAGCCAACAATTAAAAAAAACTGACAGCTGACAGCTGATGGCTGACAGCATAAAAATTTGCACAGGCAAATTTTTATGGGGTGAGTGAGGGGATTCGAACCCCCGACCCTCTGAGCCACAGTCAGATGCTCTAACCGGCTGAGCTACACCCACCAAATTTAAAAACCGTTTAAAGTTAATCGTTATTCGTTATAAGTAAAAAAAATTAAGCAACGTCTCATCAGGTTTTTATACATATAACGTATAACCACTAACTCTAAACTTCAATTTTCACTCTTTGAAAATTGTATGGCGCGCCTGTGAGGATTCGAACCTCAGACCTACTGATTAGAAGTCAGTTGCTCTATCCAGCTGAGCTACAGGCGCATACAGGCAGCTTTGTACTGTCAGTTTTCAAATAACAATAAGGCCACAACGGATATCAACAGTCAGGAATATAATTCTATTTAATGTGAAACATGCCTGTCAACCTTAACGTTTTATTGTAATCGACACATGTTAATATGGCAAGTCACGTAAGAATTAACATGGTGATAGGCACTATAAGTGGTTATGCGTCTTGCAAAGGTTTTTTGTGACTTTCTCTGCTAAATTACAAATGACAAATCCCAAATAACAAATACGTTCCCATTCGTAATGACCAAAGTTCCTACGCCCTGGTAATCCA
>JBFKMY010000011.1:0-16441 GCA_041629615.1 Thermodesulfovibrionia bacterium
ATAATGGCCTCTACAACGTGGAGTAATCCGGGTGGATGCGCATATCCTCCTGCTCGGACCGGATCTCCCCCTCAATATTATACTTCTGTCCAGTCCACCTATATTGCCGCAGGAGATGGACACACTATCCAGAGTCAGGATGTTATCTTTGATGAAGATCTGAACGTGAACCTGAACAAGGCAGTTTTTATTGAGGCAGGGTATACATGCGATTATGCATCACTGTCAGGCAAAACAACGCTCACGGGCACAATGATAATCACCGATGGACTGCTTACCATTGCCGGAGGGACGTTAGAAGTATTGTAAGAGAGAAAGATAAGAGGGTCCGCCTTTCTTTGCTCGCATGATAAGAAATTGAGGGATTGAACGATGGCAACAACCCTGGCATTTGATGTGTACGGGACGCTGATAGATACATCGGGAGTTACAAAGGCATTAGAGGATTATGCGGGCAGTCAGGCACAGGCATTTTCTCGTCTGTGGCGTGACAAGCAGCTTGAATACTCTTTCAGAAGGGGATTGATGCAGAATTATCAAAGTTTTGCGGTCTGTACAAAAAACGCGCTTGATTATGCGTGTTCTTTTTTTCGTACTGACATGCCGCAAAGGGCAAAAGTAAAACTTATGGACGATTATAAAAGGCTGCCTTCATTCCCGGAGGCTCAGGATGCTTTAGAAAGCCTTGCATCATGCGGCTTTAATATGTTTGCATTTTCCAATGGCCGGGCTGAGGATGTTAAAGAACTGCTTCGCAATGCGAACATTGAACACTATTTTGATGATGTGGTCAGTGTTGATGAAATCAGGAGCTTTAAGCCTAATCCGGCTGTTTACTTGCATTTTCTTCGTCGCGCAAAGTCCTCAGGCGCAGACGCGTGGCTTATTTCCGGCAATCCCTTTGATGTAATCGGCGCAATCTCTGCCGGAATGCGTGCTGCATGGATACAGCGCTCACCGGATATGATTTTCGATCCCTGGGAAATTGAGCCAACGATTACTGTTGCTGCACTGACCGGGCTTAAGGACGCCCTCCTTGGCTCTGGAAGCAGGGCAGGCAGCCGGTAGGCTGGTCCGGAATCTTATCGCAGGAGGATTCCCGACGCGCGGAGCCTGTCCCGACTTGTTCGGGGCTTGCGGGAATGACATTTCAAACAACGCGAAAAATCAGAGTTGACCACCAGAGTATGGTAACGCTTTCATAGTATAGAATATAAAAAAGGAGTATTTGTGTGAATTACAAAGTCAAAAACATACCCTTTGAAAAGGAGTTTAAGGTCTGTCCTTCATGTGGATACGAAGACGGATTTCATTCCATGTTCAAAAGACAGGGAGGGCACACGAAATGGCTTTTCATATGCCCTTCCTGCCATGCTGTTTTTGATATTGGTTTCAGCGTATAAATAATACACGCCGATAATCGGGATACTGTGATCTTCTGCCATGACACAACGGTATGAAGATCGCTATTTTACTTTAATTCTTATTGATTGATCAGGTCTTCGACCCCTAAATCCGGGGCAATGCTCAAAAGGACATATACCTTATCAGTTAATAAAATTACACCAAAGGCTATGAGAAGAAGTCCGCTCAGGATCATTATCAACTTCATGTATCTCTGGATTGCAACGAAATGACTGAGAAAGGAGTTTATGGCAAGTGACGTTGCCATAAACGGGATGGCCAGGCCAAGGGAATAAACAAGCAGGAGATAAAAACCCTGCATGGCTGAACCGGTCGTGCTTGCAATGAGCAGAATTGACCCGAGGATAGGACCTATACAGGGGGTCCATCCCGCACCGAAGGTCAGACCGACAATAAATGATCCGAAATGCCCTCTGGGTTTTGCGTGGAGGTGGACCCTTTTATCAGATGCGAGAAAGTTCAGCTTCAGGATCCCCATTACATAAAGGCCAAAGAGGATGATAATTGTCCCTCCGATTATCCGTATGTGATCATAATATAATGCAAAAAATTTCCCTACATAGGACGAAGACACTCCAAGTAAAACGAACACTGTTGAAAAACCGAGGACAAAGGCAAAGGAATTGATGAGCGTGAGCTTTCTTATCCGGGCTTTATCGCCGGTTTTGAAGTCTTCAAGGGAAATTCCCGTAATAAAGGAAACATAGGACGGGATGAGAGGAAGGACGCAGGGAGAAAGAAAGGAAAGCAGTCCTCCTAAAAAAGCTGTTATGTATCCTATCTGTGACATGATAATAAGCTATGAGCATTCAGCGGTCAGCTGTCAGCGTCATCCATGATTTTACAGGATGGCGGCATAATTAAGCTACTTCGCAATAACTTAATCAAGATCAGTCAATCTCCACCAGGGCGTCCCTGCACGCTTAATCTGCCTTTCATTGCCTGCCCGGGTTACGGGGTCTTTAATGAGGGAGATTTACAGAAACCTGACACATCGCTCAATAGTTATTTCGCAAGCAGGCGCGAAAATTCAATGGCCGGTACGGGGGGGCTGAACAGGAAGCCCTGGGCCTCGTCGCAGCCATGGGTCTTCAGGAACGCAAGCTGTTTTTCGGTCTCGACCCCTTCAGCCAATACCTTCATATTAAGATTGTGCGCCATGGTAATAATAGTTTTTACAATGGCACCGGCATGGTGGTCTATCGCAATGTCCCTGGTAAACGACCTGTCGATCTTGAGTGTATCTATCGGCAGCATTTTGAGAGAACCCAGCGATGAATATCCCGTGCCAAAATCATCTATTGAAATCCTGACCCCCATGCTGCTCAATTCATGAAACATGGCAATACTCTTTTCATTGGCGGCAATACTCTCTGTTATTTCAATATCGAGGAATTGCGCATTCATGGAGCTGTCCCTGAGCTTATGTTTGATCTGAGACATAATGTCTTCATGATAGAATTGACAGGCCGAAAAATTCACCTTCATAAGAAGATGGTCGTATCCCGCACCATGCCATGCCATGTTCTGCAGGCATGCCGTCCGGAGAATCCATTCACCAAGGTCCGATATAAGGCCTGTTTCTTCGGCCAGGGGAATAAATTCGTTAGGTGAGATGGAACCGCGGTCTGGATGAAGCCATCTGATTACTGCCTCAGCCCCGGTGATCCTGCTGTCTGCCAGCGATATTATCGGCTGATAATAGACCTGAAATTCCCTGCGTTCAACGGCCCGCCTCAAGTCTGACTCAAGCTGCATAAGATTGACTGCCTCGGTATACATATGCATGTCAAACAATTCATAACATGCACGTCCCCGCGCCTTAGCGCGGTACATGGCAGTGTCAGCATCGCGCAGGACGTCCTCTTCACTTTCATATCCGGTTTTGCTCAGGGCAATTCCAATACTCACTGAAATAAACACCTCGTGTTTGTCCAGTTTAAAAGGCATTGTCATTTTCTTCTGTATCCTGTCCGATGTGCGTGTTGCACCGCTTACTTCCTGAGAATTTTTCAGAAGAATTGCGAATTCGTCGCCTCCAAAGCGGGCGATCACATCATCGGGGCGAATGCAGTTCTTAAGTCTTTCAGCTGCCGAGATTATAAGCCGGTCTCCAATCACATGTCCCAGGCTGTCGTTGATGTTTTTAAAGCGATCGAGGTCCAGAAAGAGAACGGCAAACTGGTACCCTTTGTCCCGCGTTGCGCATGCAATCTCATCCTGCAGATACTGGATAAAAAGGGTACGGTTGGGCAATCGGGTAAGTTTATCATAAAAAGCCTGATGCTCCAGCTGTTTCCTTGCCAGATTGCGCTCAAGGACACGCTTCCTGATGCGGTTTGAAGCAAGGCTGATGGCAAACATGCCCATAATCCAGAACGTGCCGTGCGACAATGATATGGCACGAATGGTTTCATGTTCAATTGCGAGATAGGGGTTTAAGGGAACGGAAACAGCGATTCCCCCGCGGATGTCCCCCTCTTTATATCCCTGAACACTGTGACATTTAAGGCATTCCATCTCCGTGACCAGGGGTCTCATAAAACGGAGGTGGGGTTCGCCTTCTGTATTTATAACTTCAAATACTTCTTCTTTTCCCTGCTCAAACATGTTCAGGCCGGACCGTTCCCACTCATCAGGTTCATTGACAGGATTTAGTACCTTCAGGCTGGTAAGGCGGCCCTTTACGCCATATAACTCCGAATAAAATGTCATGACCTGCCGCAGCATATATGCAGGGTTGACAAGGGTCAGGGATTGCCCGGAGTCGGTTATAATATCGCGCTCAGGGACGTTCAGGTAAGGATTGGGAGGGGTTTTTTCCGTAGGGGTAATATAAATACCTCCATGTAATGCCGCCCATGAGCGGAAGGCCTGGTCTTTATTAATATGAATTCGTGCTTCCATAAGCGCCAGCTCCCGGGTGTCCCGGCGTTCCCGCTCAATATTCCATATCAGCGACCCGGCAATAAGAATGGACCAGATTACGGCAGCTCCTATTGTAGAGCGATATACTGAAACACGAACGTGGTCTTTATCCGGCTTGTGTGCTGTGGCTTCCATTGCGTGTAATCCTAATGTGTATACAATCGGAAGCATGGTATAAATTCTTAAGAAACGGGAGGGGATAGAGGCGATTATTATTTAATGCAAAGCAGGGACACAGAAGCAGCAGAAAGATGAAGCAGTGCCGGTCAGTTAATGCAATGCGCAATCATCGGTGCATCCCTTTATTTTTTCTATAGTGTGAGAAAGAACAGGCAGAATGACTGACAGGTTTTCCGCTACCGCCTTTGGACTTCCCGGGAGGTTGATAATAAGTGTCTCTCCTCTAACGCCTGCAACTGCCCTTGAGATCATGGCATAGGGGGTTTTTTTTAAACCCTCAGTCCTCATGGCTTCGGCAATGCCGGGGACCTCATACCGGATAACTTCTTTTGTTGCATCAGGCGTTACATCCCTTGGTGATACTCCTGTGCCGCCGGTGGTGAGAATTATGTCTGCTTTTTTGCAGAGGGAGATGAGTTTTCTTTTAATCTTTGCCTTATCATCGGGGAGGATGTCATAACTGACTATTTCAGCTTTGATTTCCTTGACGATCTTTTCAATAGCAGGGCCGCTTGCATCTTCCCGCTGACCTTTTGCGCCTTTGTCGCTTAATGTGAGGACGGCAACTTTTATCATTTATGGATTGGGCAGACACAGGGGTCTGCCCCTACATGTGTAGGGGCGGGGTTACCCCGCCCCTACCACCTTTATTTCATCCCCTTTTGTGATTGTTCCGCCTTTAATCACTTTCACAAAAATGCCTTCTCTCGGCATGACACAGTCCCCGGCCTGCTCGTAAATGGCGCAGCGGGAATGGCATAACTTGCCGATCTGGCTGACTTCCAGTTCAATATCATCCCCAATGATCATTTTCGTTCCCAAAGGAAGAGTATACAGGAGAATGCCCGTTGTTGTGATGTTTTCCGCAAAATCACCGGGTCCGACATCAAGCCCCTTGTCCTGTATTTTTTTGATGCTTTCAAGGGCAAGGAGGCTTACCTGTCTATGCCATTTCCCCGATGCATGGGCATCGTTTTCCATTCCGAAATTTTCTATCAGTACAGCTGAATCAACCGCCTTTTTGCGCATCCCTTTTTTGGGACTGATATTTATGGATATGATTTTTGCAGACATACTATGTCCCGACTCCTTACT
Source organism: Thermodesulfovibrionia bacterium (assembly GCA_041629615.1). Classification (GTDB taxonomy): domain Bacteria; phylum Nitrospirota; class Thermodesulfovibrionia; order UBA6902; family UBA6902; genus JBFKMY01. Next base: position 5,629 of record JBFKMY010000011.1, read on the forward strand.
CCTGACTTTTGACTTCTGACTTTTGACTTCTGACTTCTGACTTCTGACTTCTGACTTCTTATTTTATAAGTGCTCCTTCCTTGACGTCCCTTTCCGGCATCAGTATCACCGGTTCTCCGCTGTCATCTGTTGCTGCAAGGAGCATGCCCTGTGATTCCACGCCCATCAGTTTTGCCGGTTTAAGATTTGTGACAACGACTATCTTTTTGCCCTTCAGGTCTTCGGGCGCATATACCTTTCCAATTCCGGCAACGATCTGTCTCCTTTCTCCTGTATCAACCTGAAGCATGATCAGCTTGCCGGAACCTTCAACTCTTTCCGCCTCAAGCACCCTGCCGATTTTGAGCAGTACCTTTGCAAAATCGTTGATGGAGATTAAATTATCTTCCTCCTTGCTGTTCTTTTCTAAAGTGTGTGCGGGAGCATGAGTGGATTTTGCTGAGGGCATGCTGCTGCCGCGTGTCCCTGAGGATTCTTTGACAGTTTTATGTTTATTAAACATCTTTTTGATATCGATGCGCGGGAAAAGGGGATCGCCTTTTTGCACCTTTGTGCCGGGCCTCAGACAGCCCCACTTCCCTGATTCAAGAATATTCACCTGTGCGATGTCCCCGCTGAGACCGATATGGCTCCATATTTTATTCGCTGATGCAGGCATGAATGGATAAAGATAAATGGCGATGAGGCGTATTGATTCAGCAAGTGTGTAGAGAATGTTTGAGAGCACTTCATCATCCTTCTCCTTCCATGGTTCCGAGGCCGCAATGTACTCGTTGATACCGCTCATGATTTTCCAGAGGTCCTGGAGGGCCTGGTTAAACTGAAGCCGTCCCAGATGCCCTTCATACCTTTTGGATATCCCTTCTCCGGGATCAAACCATGCCTTGATTTTTTTCTCAAGGCCGTCCCTGTCTTTATTCACGACCGGTTCCGGAACGGCGCCGTCCCGGTATGTTTCAATCATTTTTGTGGCGCGGCTCAAAAGATTTCCCATATCATTCGCCAGGTCAGTGTTGATGCGTTTGGCAAGGGCCTCTTCAGAAAAATCACCGTCAAGACCGAAGGGAACTTCCCTGAAGATGAAATACCTGAACGCATCAACGCCGTATTTTTCAGCCATCTCGGCAGGGTCCACCACATTCCCCAGCGATTTCGACATCTTTTTCCCTTCCACCGTCCACCAGCCGTGGGCAAAGATGTTTCCCGGCAGCGGGAAGTCCAGTGCCATGAGCATGGTCGACCAGTATACTGCATGGGTGGTCAATATATCTTTGCCTACCAGGTGGTAGTCTGCGGGCCACCAGAAGTCCCCCAGTTTTGCGCTGTCCGGACCGGGTGCCAGATAACGGGTCGCGGAAAAATAATTGAGAAGGGCATCAAACCAGACATAGGTCACAAAATCCCGGTCAAAAGGGATTTCTATGCCCCATGAAAGGCGGGACTTCGGCCTCGTGATACAGAGATCCCCGAGATCATTGTTTTTAAGAAACCCCAGCACTTCATTTTTCCTCGTTTCGGGAAGTATATAATCGGGATTGTCCTCTATGTAGCGGATGAGCCTGTCCTGATATCCTGACATGAGAAAAAAATAGTTTTCCTCCTGGATATGTTCAACAGTCCGTCCGCAGTCAGGACAGTTTCCCTCGATAATTTCCTTTTCCGTCCAGAACCTCTCATCTGGGGTACAGTACCAGCCTGAGTATTTCCTCTTTTCAATTTCCCCCCTGTCCCATAGCATCTGGATTATGCCCTGCACTGTCCTGACATGCTCTTCATCGGTTGTACGTATGAAGGCGTTGTTTGAAATGTCCAGTTTTTCCCAGAGGACCTTGAAGTTATCAACCATAAGGTCAGCATGTTCTTTAGGAGTCCGGCCCTTTTCCCGTGCAGCCTTTTCGACCTTTTGCCCATGTTCGTCCGTACCGGTGAGGAAAAAGACATCTTTGCCGCTTAACCGGTTAAAACGTGCGAGGATATCAGCCGCAACCGTTGTGTACGCATGCCCTATGTGAGGGACATCATTTACATAGTAAATGGGTGTGGTGATATATACTTTATTCGATGGTTTCAGGTCCATTTTTATTTCTGTTTCTTTTTCCAGAACTTTCTTCTTTTGTTAAAGGGCCGTCCTTTCCCTTTTGATTCAGTATGCGCCGTCTTGTCAGCGGGTGCTGGTTCCTGTTGTTTGACGGTTGTGCTTTCAGGAGAAGCCTTTTCAGCCTTGTGTCTCTTCCTCCTTCTGTGGTCCCGCCTGAAGCGTTTTTTAACAACAGCAGATTCCCCCCCTGGTTTTTCCCGGGAAGGATGGGAAGTCCCTTTATTTTCATCAGGCTGAAGGGGCCGTGACGGTTCCCGGGGCTGTTCTGTTCCGGGAATTTCGGTTATCGAAAGCGAGTCAACGGTCAGGAGCACGGGCTCTGAGGGCTCATCCGTTACGGTAACGACAGCTTCGTCCTGTGAAAGGGACACATTCACTGCAGATGAAGCGTCCCTGTATTCATACCCGAGACAGCACATCAATCTGCCACAAACACCGGAGAGTTTGCTCTGATTTATTGACAGCGCCTGCTCTTTGGCCATGCGTATTGTTATTGGCGCAAAGGAGGTAAGAAACAGACTGCAGCATGTCTGTCTTCCGCAGCAGCCGAATCCTCCGATTAATTTTACCTCGTCCCTTACCCCTATTTGCCTCATTTCAATACGGGTTTTAAATCGGGAGGCAAGGTCCCTGACAAGCTCCCTGAAATCAATTCTCCCGTCGGCCGTGAAATAAAAGACGACCCTCTTTTTATCCATCGTTGTTTCCGTGGACACGATTTTCATGGGAAGATTGAGGTCCTTTACCCTTTCCATGCAAAATGCTTTTGCCTCATCCTCAAGTGCACGGTTGCTTTTCACGGTATCAAAGTCCTTATCAGTGGCCAGCCTCAGGATTTTTTTCAGGGGTTCCTTTGTCTTTTCTATTATTTGACTGGGTGTTACTACATGCCCTATGCTTAATCCCATTTCAGAGTCAACAACGACCCGGGCCCCCGGGTTTACATCAACACCATTAACGTCAAAGGTGTAAATCTTGCCGCAGCTCCTGAATCTGATACCCGCGACCGTTGAGCTGGCAGGCTTTTCCGCCTCTTTCTGCGTTTCCAATGTATTGTTATTGTCCGTCATTTATTTCCCTCAAAACAGTAGATTTGTAATGTTACTTCAGGTAAAAATACGATGTTTCATGCGATACTGTCCTTTTCCTGACCGAGGTTTGTCCTGAGCAGCAACTGTACCATGTTGAAAGTAAGCTGTTTATTTAAATTGAACGTCAGCTTTCTCCTTATATTATATAGCTCACGTGCCAATTTTAGTATATCCCGGAGACCTGCCCCCCGGGAAGCTGCTTTTATTTCCTCTGCTTTGTCCTGATTAATCAGCAGCGCCGTGTTCCCCGTTGCTTTAAAGACCGCCATATCCCGAAGCAGCAGCTGGCACCAGTCGAACCAGTCTTCCATGGCGTCCTTATCATCCCAGACATCTTCCTCACGACTGCTGATCATCCGGGTAAAGGTCCTTAAAGCGAGGTCTCTTTGGTCGATTAATCCTTCGTCCATGGCATATCCCAGCCTTCCCCCGGACAGGACACTCAGGAGCCCTGTTTGTCTTTCATCCCCCTGTCCAAACTTTTCCTGAAGCAGCCTGCTCATCCTGTCGACAGGCAAAGGGGAAAAATGTATCTGCTGGCACCTCGACCGGATCGTCGGGAGCAGCATGTCCGGCCTGGACGAAATGAGGATTAATATACTCTGCGGAGAGGGCTCCTCAAGTGTCTGTAAAAAGGCGTTTGCCGCAGACTGATTGAGCCTGTCTGCATTGTCGATGATGGCGATCTTCCATGTGCCCTCAAAAGGCTTATAGGAGAGTGACTCCTCAAGCTGCCGTATTACCGGGACCGTAATCTGCCCGCCGTCACCTGCAGGGCCTATGATGAAAATATCAGGGTGGTTTCCCTTATCGATCCTGTGACAGGAAGGACATGCATCACAGGCGTCTGTATGTGCCGTTTCCGGCATGTCAGGGTCCTTCTCTGTTTCGATGGAGAACAGATCAATGCTTTCCGTTTTGAGACAGTTGAGGGCTTTTGCAAAATTAACTGCTGTCAGACGTTTCCCTATCCCCTCGTCGCCGGTAAATAAAAGCGCATGGGGAATACGATCTTTTGCCATGCACCCTTTCAGAATATGTACAGGCCGGTCCTGTCCGATAATGTTCTTTAGCGCCATTGTTCCTCTACAATTCTTATTATGTCCGCGGCAACATTCCCTGCGTCCTGTGATGCATCAACCACTTTCACCCGTTCCGGTTCTTCTCTGGCTATCTGATGAAAACCCTGTCTGACGCGATTGTGAAAATCTATGGTCTCCTGTTCAAAGCGGTCTGCTTTTTGCGCATCCCTGTTTCTCCTGAGCCCTTCTTCAACATCAAGATCGAGCAGGACCGTAAGGAAGGGCTTCATGTCAGGAACCACGATTTCATTCAGGGAGGCAATAATCGACAAATCAACGCCCCTCGCGTGCCCCTGATATGCCACGGTGGAATCGGTAAAACGGTCGGTTATTACCACGGTGTTCCGGAGGAGCGCAGGATAAATGACTTCTCTTACATGCTGGGCCCTGTCAGCATAATAAAGGAGAAGCTCTGCAAGGGGATCCATATGATTCTGAGGTTCAAGCAGCAGCGCCCTTATTTTATTACCGATCCTGGTGGCACCCGGCTCTGCGGTTTCAAGGACAACATGCCCTTTGGTCCGGAGATATTCTGCGAGGTGTTTTACCTGGGTGCTTTTGCCTGAACCCTCGATACCCTCAAAGGATATAAGTCCCTTAGCCCTTAACATAACTGTTGCGCAGGTCCTTTAGCAGTGTGAATACCCTTAATGCATCGTTGATGTTCAGCGATCCTGCACCACAGGAAGGGGTTATAAGCGCCTGTTGCCGCAGCCTGTCCTTCGGGACACCGATCTTCTCAAGGGAGGTTAATCCGCTCTCGAGCTTATCTTTCAAAAGGGGCAGCTCCGCTTCCCTGACAGCCTCTGTAGTAGGAACAACACCCCATGCAATATAGCCGCCTTCCTCTATATAGGTGCCTATTTCTTCAGGGTAGATGCTCAGGGTGTCCCAATAGTCATAGCAGTCAAAGTTAAAGACATCGATTCCTGAAGACAGTACAACAGGCCAGTCGGACCTTCCGCAGCAGTGAATGCCTGCCATGGCTCCGCATTCTTTTATGTAATCAACAATTTCTTTCAGCATCCGCGAGGCTTCTTCATTACTGACCCCGATATAGGTGGATGTCCCGAGCGCGGTGAGAATAGGCTCATCAATAAATATCAGGAGCTGATCAGCATAGGTAGTGAGCCTTTCAATCTGCCAGCTGACCTTGCCTTTAAGGAGTTCAAGGGAAAGGTCCCTCAATTCTTCATCGAAAAACAAAGGACGTTTTTGTCTGTCTGTCAGGGAAAGACTGAAGGTCAGGGGCCCTGTTATGTGTCCTTTTATGGTGTCAAAGTGCCTGTTTTCTCTTTTCAGAATATCGATAAACGCATAAAAACCGGCAGCATATTCCTCTGAAATGGGAAATCCGGTTTTTGCAGCAACGGCCTCGTAGAACGCGGATACTGCTGCCTCCTCAGCCTCACCGATATGCACGGTGTCCCCGTCAATGGTGATATAGGGAAACCCTTCTGAATACTGGGGCACCATGGACTCAAGAAAGCTTCTCCCGGGAAGCTGGGGCCAGAAGGGGATATCTACAGAATCCATAACAATCCTGCATGCCTCTGCCGGATCAGTATGGGGCAGACTGCCGATCCCGGTTGTAGAGAAAGCCTTGAACATGACTATTAATCATACTTCATGATGGTCTGAAGTTTCAAATAACGGGATAAATTCATGATTTTTTTATTTTTTATAAAGAATTTTTATAACCTCATTCTTTCTTGACAAACACCCTCCTTCATATTAGAATTTATAAGCTTTCTTTACTCCCAAACATTTTCCACATCAGGAGGTATGTATATGAAATTAGTTACATTTGTGAGTGATTACAGGATGACTGTAGACACTCTCGACCGGCTCAAACCGGAAAAATTGGGCATTGTATTCGTACAAAACGGAGTATACCATGCCACTACAAAGGAAAAGGGGAGCCCATCGTCCCTCCTCAATTACTCCGCTGATTATTATGTGCTTCAGGAGGACCTTGAAACACGGGGACTTACCGGGGCAAATGTCATCGATAACAAGGTTAAAGTGATAAAATACGGCGATATCGTTGACCTGATTTTTAATGACTACGATAAATCTGCTTGGTTATAGGAGGGCAATCAGATATGGGAAAATTTACAATCGGATGTTTTGCTTCACTTGTTGGTTCTATGAACCTTGATTTTGCGGTAAAGCTTTCAGCCGCAGCATTGGAAAAGGGACATACGGTAGACCTCTGGGTATCGGGAAACGGGACAATGATTTCCCTCGAGGAACAGCGGGCCTTCAAGGACTATTCCTCACTTGAAAAACCCTTAAAGGAGCTGATGGCAAAGGGACTCAATGTGACTGCCTGCGAAGCATGTGCAGAGTCCAGGGGGTATCATGCTAACAATACACTTGAAGGCGTAAAGAGATTCAGCATGGACTGGTACCTCGGCAGCACCTTTGATGCTGACAGGGTCCTTCATATAGGAGGTGAATAGGAATGGCAACGACAAAACTCGGATTCATTGTTCAGAGACCCGGATACAAGAGTGAAAATCCCAAACTCGCCCTTACGCATGCGATTGCATCACAGAGTGTTGAAATTTACCTTAAAGACGGTGACCTCGTCACTGCAGACATTGCGTTTATTGGCGACGGCGTTTTAAACTGTATAAAAGACCAGAAGGCCATGGAGAATTATGATCTCAATAGCACGGAATCGCACATCAAGATGGCCCTTCTCCTTGACCTCAATGTTCTGGTATGCAAGGAAGACCTGGAAAGATTCGGACTGTCAGAGAGCGATATTGTCATTGATGCGCCGGAATTCGGGGCGGATATGGAAGTAAAAGTAGTCCCCTATGATGAAATAACCAAGATGATGGGAGAGATGAATCATCTCCTTTTCTTTTAACACAACAATAAATTACTTAGGAGGAAAAATGGCCGATTTAAAATCACAGGAACCCACTCAGACTCTCGATGTATTGGGAAGGGTCTGCCCATATCCGCTTGTAATAACGAAAAAGACGATGGAGAAGGCGCCAAACGGTACGCTGCTAAAAGTGCTGTGTGATGCACCGGCATCCGCTGAAGACACGATTCCGAAATACTGTGAAAAGCAGGGCTTCCCCATGGAGTTAATCAAGATCGAGGACAAAGGCTACTGGGAAATCTTTATCCAGAAACCATAGGACATCAAAGGTATCAAAAAAAAGGCGTTCCATCATCAGGAACGCCTTTTTTGCGTATGCAGGAGCGGTTACATTTCAGTAACAGTAATAGCTGTCTGCGGACATGATTCCACACAGGTCAGACAGTTTGCACAGTCTGCGGCCTGATAGGGATCTGACTTGCCATCAGTAAGCTGGAAAACTTCTGACGGGCAAAGGTTAACACACTCTTCACAGCCGTCACATTTTTCAACATCTACCTGAACATCTATCATGGTTTTGCTTCCTCCTCTCTTTGAGATCTTTTTTATATTTTTTAAGACCTACATTGCATTCCCAGGCACGCTGCGCATTACTTAACTTCAAAAATCAAATGACGTTTACTGGATTGAACGTCTGAAATACTGCAGTCAGCAGAGACACAAAATATTCCGTGATATTTTACCGCCCGCGAACTGCCGGTGTCAACTCCACATCATAAAAGAGAGTTTTTTTATAAATGGATATGTTTTATAATTACCCTGTCATGTAACTCTTTGCGACAAGGAGCGTACTCATGTTTCACTATAGCGGCATCAACCACGTGGCCCTTGCAACAAATGATATGGACAGGACCACCCGCTTCTGGCGGGACCTTCTGGGAATGAGATTAATAGCAGGCATGGGTGAACCGGGAAGCAGACAGTACTTTTTCGAGATTACAGAAAACATGATGATATCTTTTTTTGAATGGACCGGCGTTCAACCCGTTGAGGACAAGGATGCGGGCAGGCCGGTAACGGGCCCCTTTGTATTTGATCATCTATGCATTGAGCTGCCCGGGGAAGAAGCATTATGGGAGCTGAAAGACACCCTTGAAGCAGCAGACGTCTGGGTGACAGAAGTTATGGACAACGGGTTTATCCATTCCTTTTTTTCTACTGACCCGAACAATATTCAGCTCGAATTCTGCTACAGGGTAAAAGGGATACATCTCTCACGCCATCCCAGAATGATAGACCCCTCACCTTCGCCGGTCACCCGTGAAGGGCCTGAACCCCGGCGTGAAAAATGGCCCCCCGTAGAGAAGCCAACAGCAACAGACGCAAGGAAGATCTATCCCGGGATTTTGAAAAGATTGGTGGAAGACGGTTCGTAGGGGCGGGGTCATCCCGCCCTTTTGGGCTTGTGAGGGCGAGACAACCTCGCCCTTACAAATTGTCCCTTTGCACCCCCTTATGATTTAAATCATATCAGCATCACTGTTTTCAGAGTAAATAATAATTAAACATAGTTAAGATTTGCTTTTGCGAATCTGCTTCGGTGAAGCAGAATGAGGAGGGAAACAATGAAGGTATTTGAATATGGAAAGCTTAAGATTCATACGGACGATGACGGCTTCCTTGAAAATTTTGAGGAATGGAACGAAGCGGTGGCATGCGGGCTGGCTGAAAGAGAAGGGATTGAGGAATTGACGGAGGACAGAATCGATGTCCTGAAATTTATCAGGGCTTACTATAAGAAGCATCACTTCTTTCCGATGATCCGCGCGGTCTGCAAGAATGTTCATCAGCCGAAGAACTGTTTAAACGAGGAATTCATTAATCCTGTTCAGGCATGGAAAATTGCGGGACTCCCGAATCCCGGGGAAGAAGTCAAGATATTCAAATCATGGGAGCCTCTCGGATTCTGATATATGTACTGGTCGTGGGTACAAAAAAAAGGCAGCAGGTACATGCCCGCTGCCTTTTATCGTTTAAAGCAGAAAAGTGAATACTCTAATACTCCGACTTCGCCGTCCCCAGCTCTTCCCTCACAGATATGGCGACTTTATAGAGAATGGTGAGTACCAGGAACCCTATTGACCAGACACCGATTGTAATCAATGTCTCGCGAAATGAAGGCCAGTACTCGGTCACGGTCCCAAAGTGATTGGGAACAAACCCGCCTATTACCAGGCCAAACCCCTTGTCGATCCACAAAGAGATAAATACCGTGATACATGCAATAACAAGAAGTTTTTCATTTGCCCTGAATTGAGGCGGGATCAGCAGGATGAGAGATACGACCGCGCAAATGACGGACGTCCACATCAGCGGCACAAGCTTGCTATGTTCTCCAATACCCGCAAAGAGATATTCAAAGGCATGCATGTGTCCCGGTATGTTGCTGTAAAACGCGGTAAAAAGTTCAAGGGCAATAAAGAACACATTTGCTATCATGGCATAGGTCACAATCTTGCCCACCGCCTGGATAGGTTCCCTGCCGGCATCGAATTTCGTATACTTTCTGACAATCATTGCCAGGATGATAAGCAATGCCGGTCCGCCTGAAAAAGCTGAGGCAAGGAATCGCGCTGCCATAATGGCTGTCAGCCAGAAATGCCTTCCCGGGAGACCTGCATAAAGAAAGGCCGTGACCGTATGGATACTGACTGCCCAGGGAATTGACAGATAGATAAGGGGTTTCACCCATGAAGCAGGGGCTGTCCCTTTTTTCTCGGCATGCAGTGTGGCCCACCCGATCACGATATTAAGCATGAGATAACCGCTCAAGACCGTTGCGTCCCAGAAAAGGATGGAATTGGGTGTCGGGTAGAGAAAGACGTTGGCGATCCTCATCGGCTGCCCCATGTCGACAAAGATAAAGAGCATGCACATCGTAACGGAGGCAACGGCGAGAAATTCGCCCAGTATCACTATCTTGCTGAATTTCTTGTAATGATGAAGATAATAGGGAATTACCAGCATTACGGCGGATGCGGCAACACCCACAAGAAAGGTGAACTGGGAGATATAAAATCCCCATGATACGTCCCTGCTCATGCCCGTAATACCCAGACCTAATTTGAGCTGCTGTAAATAGGTAAGCACCCCCACGCCGCTCAGTGCAGCAAGTACGATGACAAGGGTCCAGTACCGTTTACTTCCTTTCAGCGCATAATCAAGCATAGTCTTCACCTCCTATTACATAAAACACACTGGGCATGGTTCCGAGCGTGGGTTTGCGCCGTAATGTAAAACGTGTATTCAGGATTTGTCGCACCTCTGAATCGGGATCATTGAGATTGCCAAAGACCAGGGCACCGTCGGACGCCTCAACACATGCCGGTTCTTCACCCCTTTCAATCCTTTCACTGCAGAATGTACATTTCTCAACTACTCCCATTGTCCTTGTCGGATATTCAGGGTTTACTTCTTTTATGTAAGGCCTCGGGTCAACAAAGTTGAAGCTCCGTGAACCGTAGGGACATGCTGCCATGCAGAACCTGCAGCCGATACACCGGTGCATGTCCTGCTGTATAATGCCGTCCGGCCTCTTGAACGTGGCTTTCGTAGGACATACACGGACACAGGGGGGGTGATCACAATGGTTGCACAGGAGGGGAAACGGCTTCTTCTTAAATGCCTCCGGGTGATATTC
>JBFKMY010000012.1:0-16383 GCA_041629615.1 Thermodesulfovibrionia bacterium
AAAAATGATGAATATTATATGCACCGCGCGCTTCAAGAAGCGGGAAGGGGGTTTGAGGAAGGAGAAATACCTGTCGGAGCAGTCCTTGTTGTGGAAGGGAAGATCGTTGCATCGGCCCACAATGTAAAGGAATCCACCGATGATCCCACTGCCCATGCAGAGCTGATGGTTATCAGGGAGGGGGCAATAATAGCAGGTGACTGGCGAGTCACGGAAGCAACACTCTACGTGACCAAGGAACCCTGTATTATGTGCGCCGGGGCAATGATAAATGCGCGGCTCAAAAAGCTTGTTTACGGATGCAGAGATGAAAGGTTCGGCGCTGTGAACAGCCGGTATCAGCTGCTGCATGATCCCGGACTCAACCACCGGGTCAGGGTTGTTGCCGGTGTTCTGGAAGATGAGTGCGCGGAATTATTAAAAAAGTTCTTTGAGATGCGCAGATAGGAACATTTATCCGTATAATATTAATTTGTGCAGTAGGGGCAGTTCATGAACTGCCCCTGTATTTTAAACTGACAGCTGAGAGCTGAACGCTCATCGCTTTACATGGAGAGGTGCCAGAGCGGTTGAATGGGGCGGTCTCGAAAACCGTTGTACCGAAAGGTACCGAGGGTTCGAATCCCTCCCTCTCCGCCAGAAAGACAGCATTCAGCCATCAGCGGTCATCTGTCAGCTAAACATTTCTTAGGTTTTAGCCGATTGCTGAAAGCTGATCGCTGAATGCTCATTAAGTTGAAAGTTAAGAGGCGAAAGGTATAAAGTAGTAAGTCGGGTGAAGTTTGATCTGCTGGCATGCGATTCTTCACGTATAACAGATGAATTTATTGTATATGGTCTATTTTCTTGATTTTTTTAGCTGATAGCTGACTGCTGACAGCTTATTGCTCATTGGAGAGGTGTCCGAGCGGCCGAAGGAGCACGACTGGAAATCGTGTAGACGTTCATAGCGTCTCGAGGGTTCAAATCCCTCCCTCTCCGCCATGAATGGCAGCTTTCAGCCATTAGCGGTCAGCTGTCAGCTAAAAGAGAAAATTATTTACTATTTTTCTTTCTTGGGTGTTAGCTGATTGCTGAAAGCTGATCGCTCATAGCTATTTTTAACGGTCAGGCCATTGGGCCCTGTGCAACGGGATGCTGTGAACCCCGCCAGGTCCGGAAGGAAGCAACGGTAAGCAGTTATTCCGGGTGCCCCAGGATTACCTGATGGCCTGGCTGTTTCAAAAACCGTTTATACATTATAAGTCATAAGGTATAATTTACGAACGTCGACATTATTCCGTATAACGTTTAACATATAACGAATAAGCTTCTTTTTTTTATGAGCTATATAGTACTTGCACGAAAATGGCGGCCTCAGAGTTTTGGTGATCTCATTGGCCAGGAATCAGCAGTAAAAACCTTCAGAAATGCCCTGTCAGGCAATAAGATAGTGCATGCATATCTGTTTTCCGGTCCAAGAGGTGTGGGCAAGACATCCTCTGCCCGGATATTGGCAAAGGCACTAAATTGCGAACAGATTGCTGACAGTGAACCCTGCGGAAAATGCCAGAGCTGTATGGCCATAACCAGCGGTGCGTCTATAGATGTATATGAAATTGACGGAGCATCCAACACCAGTGTTGAGGCAGTAAGGGAATTAAGGGAGACCGTAAAATATGCCCCGTCCGGTGGAAGATATAAGATATATATCATAGATGAAGTTCATATGTTGAGCACCGCGGCATTTAATGCACTTCTGAAAACCCTTGAAGAGCCCCCGCCGCACGTGATTTTTATTTTTGCCACAACAGAGCCTAAGAAAATCCCGGCAACAATTCTCTCCCGCTGCCAGCACCATTCATTCCGAAGAGTCCCCAAGCATAAAATAAAGGACCAGCTGAAGAAAATTGCCGATGCAGAGAAAATCCATATCAATGACGCTGCGCTGGAAATGATAGCAAAGGCTGCTGATGGCAGTATGAGAGATGCCCTGACCCTGATGGACCAGGCATACTCTTTTACCGACGATATAACTGAGGAAGAACTCCAGAATCTCCTGGGCCTGCCGGAAGCTGAAATTATCACAAATCTCTCTGAAACCATCCTCACCGGTAATATCTCAGGCACGTTATCCATAATAAAGGAATTAACCGACAGAGGGAGTGATCTCAGGCTGCTTACAAAGGAACTGGTGGAATACTTCCGCACTATTGCCATCGTAAAGGTCACGGAGGATGCCGGGGGTCTTCTGGAGTTTACGCAGGATGATGTGCAGAGGTTAAAACAGCACGCCTCAGAGGTGAGTCTGGAACAGGTGACCCTGCTGCTCACAGAACTTTTCAAACTGGAAGGGGAAGTAAGAAATGCCGTTAATCCCAGATATACGCTGGAGCTGGGCCTTTTAAGGACGTCCTTTGTAAAGGGGATGACCTCTATTGATGCTATTTTACGAATCCTTGGAAATCCCGAAGAACATGGCGGGGGAACTGCCTCACGCCCCTCATCAAAAAAATTATCGGCCCCTGCAGAAGAAAAAAAAACTGAAATAAAAAAAGAGGATGCCCCTTCCGGCAAACCGGCTCCTCTCAATAAGGAAGCAGTGTGGAAGAAACTGATCGATACAGTAGACGCTGAAGACCACCTGCTTGCCTGCAAACTTGCAGAAGCCAGCGTCATAAGCTTAACGCCAACGGAGCTTTCCATTGGATTTAACGGAGGCATGTCGGTCCTTGCTGATTCAATAAAAAGCAAATCGTCAGTTATCAGGCCGATTTTGCAGTCTATCAGCGGTCAAAAACTTCAGTTCAAAATCCTGGCCCTTCCCGGGAAGGAGAAAAAAGGCGATAAAAAAAAGATGAAGGAACAGGTATACTCAGAGCCCCTGGTGAAGGACGCTTTGAGGATATTTGACGGGTCGCTCGTCAAGGTGAAACCTGTTGATAACGGGGACCTGCCGGATACAAAAAAATAGTACAATAAACTGTTGGTGATTTTAGTCCGTGAACGTCTGTGGCTGAAATCAAGGGAGGATGCTATGTCAAAAAAGATGCTTGGAGACCTGATGAAACAGGCCCAGAAAATGCAGCAGGAAATGGGGAAGATACAGGAGGAGTCGAAAAAGAAAACGGTAGAGGCCTCCGCAGGAGGGGGGATGGTTGTAGCTGTTGCCAGCGGTGCCATGGAAATTGTCTCAATAAAAATTGAAAGGGATGTGGTGAATCCCGATGATATTGAAATGCTGCAGGATTTGGTGGCGGCCGCTGTCAACGAGGCCCTTCGCAGGGCGCAGCAAATGGTCAGTGATGACATGGGCAAGATCACCGGAGGGATGAACCTTCCCGGCATGGGGAACATACTGGGTTAATGAGCAGCAGCGTAGTTGAAGACCTGATTCAGGAACTTACAAAACTCCCCGGGATAGGGAGAAAATCCGCACAGCGCCTTACGTTCTTCATTATGGGGATGCCTTACAGCGAGGCCGTCCCGATAGCGCATGCCATTATCAAATTAAAGGAACAGGCCCGTTTCTGTTCGCACTGTTTCAACATTACGGAAGAGGAAGTCTGTTCCATATGCCGTGATCCCCGCAGAAACAGGGAAAAAATTTGCGTCGTTGAAGAACCGAGCAACCTTATCGTGATCGAGAATACGAAGATATACAATGGGCTTTACCACGTGCTCCTCGGTGCCCTCTCCCCTATCGACGGCATCACCCCGGAAAGGCTGAAAATCGCTGAGCTCGTTGAACGGGTTAAAAAAGGAAATGTGACGGAGGTGATCATTGCCACAAACCCGAACACCAAGGGGGAGACCACCGCCCAGTACATTTCACAGTCCCTCAAGCCACTTGGCGTCACGGTCTCACGGATAGCCTATGGGCTTCCCATCGGCGGAGACATCGAGTTTGCCGATGAGGTGACTCTTTCTAAATCACTTGAAGGCAGGAACCGGATGTAGTCCTGAAAGGGTAAAAGTCGGGATGTCTTTACAATAGGTGCATATGAAATGAGTGACTGACCTGTTCTGCCGCGTATCATTAAGCATCAAATAACAAACACCCGTATACAAACCAATCTCAAACATCAAAATACAAATGACCAGAGAATGGATCTGTTACCTGCCGGCAGGCAGGTTAATGATGTCGTGGTCGGGATTTTGCGCTGATTAACGCCTGAATAAAATAAGATCATCAATCTCAAGCCTGATCCCTATCATCATGCCGACCGGATGCTCATGATGGCTCGGTGCAAGAGACAGTACTTTTTCTCCGTTTGTGAGCTGCAGCGTGTACAGGATGCTCTCTCCCCTGAATGCCTTTTTCACGACCTTTGCCTTTACGTCACTCTCATCGGCGTGGACAATATCTTCAGGACGGATGAGAATGTCTACAGCTGCGTCTTTCGCGAACCTGCTGTTAATATCCCCTTCCAGTACTCCCAGGCAGGAGCTGACCTGCCGGTCATTCATTACGACGCCGTGGATCAGGACACCGTCGCCCACAAAGTCAGCGACAAACTGGTTGGCAGGCTTATGATAGATATTATAGGCCGTATCCCACTGCTGCATTTCACCGTCTTTCATGACCCCGATTTCATCTGCCATGGCAAATGCCTCATGCTGGTTATGGGTGACAATCAGAGCGGTGACCCCGTACTCTTTGAGGATCTCTCTCACCTCCATAGAGATTTTTTCCCGGAGGTTAATGTCGAGGTTGGAAAAGGGCTCATCCATAAGCATCAGCTTGGGCATGCGCACAAGCGCCCTGGCCAGGGCCACCCTCTGCTGCTGGCCGCCCGAGAGCTCATGGGGATAGCTGCCCTTTACCTCAGACAGGTGAACTGTATCAAGGACCCCGGAAATCGTCCTGATGCGTCTGGCCCTCTCCATTTTCCGTATGCCGAGTGCTATGTTTTCATAGACCGTCAGGTGGGGGAACAGGGCATAATCCTGGAAGACCATACCGATGCTCCTCTTTTCCGGGGGGAGCGACCATCCGGGCTTGCTCACGGTTTTTCCCTTGATCAGAATCTTTCCGTCAACAATCTGTTCAAAGCCGGCGATGGCACGTAATACCGTTGTCTTTCCGCATCCACTGTGACCCAGCAGGCATCCTATGCTGCCCTTTTTCAGGGAAAAAGAAATGTCTTTGACCACCATGGAGTCATTGTAGGCATGAAATACGCTGTGTAGTTCCAGTACTGTCTTCACCGGCTATTTCTCCGTATGTCTGATCAAGAGAACGATCGGCAGCAGGCCCGCAATAATGAGGCTCACAGCGGGGAGTGCAGCGCGCTCCCACTCTCCTTCAGAGGTCAGTTCATATATTTTAACGGCAAGGGTGTCCCACCCGAAAGGCCGCGTCATGAGGGTTATGGGCATCTCTTTCATGACATCAACAAAGACCAGGGTGGCGGCGGTCAGCATGCCGGCCCGCAGCATGGGCAAATGAATGAGGCGGAGCATATTCAGTCCCTTTAGCCCCATGACCTGTGCCGCCTCATCAATGCTTCTGGTAATTCTCTGCATGGCGTTATCTATTGCGTTATACCCTGCTGCCATAAAACGGACCAGGTATGCAGCTACCATGACAAGCACGGTGCCCTGTAATACGGGCCCTGTCTCCCGGTCAAAGAAATATACAGAAATGTCGTTGATTACATTATCCACATGTGCTACGGGTATGAAAATCCCCACGGCAAGGATGGTCCCCGGCAGTGCGTAGCCAAGGGTTGATGCCCTGACAAAAAAGTCTGTTGTTCTGTCCGGGTGATGCCGCCTCGCATAGGAAAGGAGCAGGGCGCATGCGCACGTCAGTACCGAAGCCATGACACTGAGTCCCAGCGAGTGGCTGAGAAAACCGAGATATCTGTCATTAAACTCCTCAGCCAAAACAGTAAAGGTCCAAAGGCAAAGCTGGGCCGTCGGAATAATAAAGGCGAATAAAAGCACCATTGATGCAAACGCGCTTGCGGCCCATCCCGCACCCCTGCCCAGTCTGAACCGCTGCGTCCGTGTGCTATGCCGGCCGGGCTGATAATAGCGCATCTTCAGGCGCATCTGCTGTTCAATGATGATAATAACGAATACGATCAACACAAGAATGGAGGACAGCTGAGCGGCAGCCGAAAGTGAAAAGAATCCGAACCATGCCTTGTATATGGCTGTGGTAAACGTATCAAAATTAAAGATGGACACGGCACCGAAGTCGGCGAGTGTTTCCATGAGCACAAGCATGAGGCCTCCCGCAATCCATGGTCTTGCCATGGGGAGCGCTATCCTGAAAAAACCCTGCCGCCGGTTGTAGCCCAGAGACTGGGCCACTTCAAGGGTGCGCACCCCCTGGGTCAGAAAGGCATTTCGTGATATGAGATATACGTAAGGGTAGAGGGCAAGGGAAAGTACGGTTATGACACCGCCTGTAGACCTGATGTCAGGAAAGGCAACATGTTCAGGACCGAGCCACGCCCTGAAATATGACTGGACAGGCCCGGTGTAGTCGAGGAGGCCGAGAAATACAAAGGCCAGTACATAGGTGGGCACGGCGAGGGGGAGCAGCAGTGCCCATGAAAAGATCTTTCTCCCCGGGAAGTCACAGGCAGCGGTCAGCCAGGCCAGGCTGACGCCGAGCAGGGCGGTCACGAGGGAGACGCCCAGGACCAGCCATGCAGTGTTAACCAGAAGGTCTGAAAGGACATTCCTGATAAGGTGGGCCCAGATCTCCTCTGCGGGGGACAGAAAGGAAAGGAAAATGACCGCAAGGGGAACAATAACGCAGAGCGATATTGCTATTGCGGTGATTCTCCACCTTCCGAGGTATGTACCCCATATGTGCTGCATCCGAGTTACCGGTACCCGGCCCTGTCCATCAGCATGATCGCTTTCTTCTGAAGTTCACCGGCCTTATTAACATTGATCATGTTTTGCCTGAACCCGCCCCAGGCTGCTACCGATGCGTGCGGTGTGACCCGGGGGTTTGCAGGATATTCCATATTCGCGTCTGCAAAGAGGTTCTGGGCCTTTTCCGATGAGAGCCATTCAAGGAGCTTCACTGCCTCGTCCCTGTTTTTTGCATACCGCGTCAGACCTGCTCCGGAGATGTTTACGTGTACCCCCTGGTTTGCCCTGTCCTGATCAGGCCAGAAAAGGGCGAGGGGCGTGGAAGGGTCCTTTTTGAGGAGCCTGCCGAAGTAGTAGGTGTTTACGATCCCAGCGTCGCACTGACCGGCGATAATCGCTTCCATGACTTTTGTGTCATTTGAAAAAGGATCTGCCGCAAGATTGTTGACCCATGATCTCACGATGGCTTCCGTCCTTTTCTCACCATGCTCTGAGATGAACATGGCAACAAGCGACTGGTTGTAGACTTTCTTTGACGTTCTGAGACAGAGCCTTCCCTTCCATACATCATCCCCGAGCGCTTCATAGGTTGAAAGATCCGAGGGCTTCACCCTTTCCGTGCTGTAGACGATGGTACGGGCACGAACAGAGAGTCCGTACCACTCATTATTCCCGTCACGCAGGTGATCAGGGATGTTTCTGTTAATGACTTCAGATTTGACCGGCTGCAGTAATCCCTCCTGTGCAGCATTCCACAGGTTTCCCGCATCAACGGTCAGCAGCAGATCTGCGGGAGTGTTTTTCCCCTCTGATTTAAGGCGCTGCATCAGCGGCGTGGCTTCGCCGGTAACGTATTTAACGTCAACACCCGTTTCTTTTTTGTACGCATCAAACAGAGGTTTGATCAGGTGGTCCTTACGGGCGGAATATACGACCACCTCTTTTCCAAAACTTTGTGCTGCTGTGAATGTCATAAGCATCATGACAAGCACGATTGCGGTTACGCTTCTTTTTTTCATTTTTTGCCTCCATGATTGTTGGTGTTGTTTCACTCTCTGTGAATCTGTATTTACTTGACATTCCTTCCTTTGCTGGAATGAGACCTCGTGTCAGCACTCTGTGAACTGCCAGCATGAAACACAGTCCTCCCTGAGCACCGGTCTATGCCCTTCCTGTGCCCCGGAAACTACTTTCTCCCGCCCTGGTGAACCGTGAATGTCATCTCCAATACTGCTTATTACCATTGCGGACATAATATGTTCCTTTTTATGTAGTGGTTCCACCTGTTGTGCTCTAGAAGGTAACCTGGCCCCGTACTCCGCCAATGACTATGGTTTTAAAGTCTTTATTGCCCTGAGCACTGTTAACAACCTGAATATCAGGTGTTATCGTAACATGCTCATTAAACATGAATGAATAATACACTTCATAATGTTCCTCGTCCCCGGGGTCTGAGCCTGAATTCCTGAGATCATCTCTCCGGTGGTCAGTCAGGAAGGCCCTGCCATAGGCGAGCCCGAGTATGTCATTGTCCCTCTTCCAGAGGCTTCCACTGACAGCCGCTCCTGAGCTCAATGCAGTGTCAAACTCGTACTCCCTGAGGTTGTTGTTTCTGAAGCCCAGCCTGGCAAAGAGACTCATAAAATTAAAGACCTGCTGGTCGGCGCTGATGCCAATACCGGCACCGTGCTCACCGGTATTCAGGGGATCTCTGTCCGCTGTATGGTCTCCCCTGTTTGTCCATGTGTAGATACGGTAATTGCCCTGAAGTCCATGGAACTCCGGTTTTATGTCAACTTCAGCAATGAGAAAATTCTTCTCGTCCAGGTCTTCCCATCCATCCGACTGAATGCCTATGCTGACTTGAATGATATCCAGGGGGCTTACGCTCAGACGTATGCCGGGTCCTCCGACAAATTCTATAGTCGGGTCATTCACGAATCCGTCAGCCAGAAACTGCGTTGTCTCATCGTTCGCAATGTCATTTCCATCAAAGTAGTTCGTCATATCCAGTTCACCGATGGTGAGCATGACCTTGCCGTCAGCCAGAGAATGCTCGTACCATGCTTCGGTAAAATCAAGCGTTGTGTCTGGTCCGGCGTCTGCATTGAATCCCCAGTAAAGATCGGGCTCCCCGTCCGCATTGAAGTCAAGCTCATCCGCAAGGCCTGTGCCACTCCCTGCCTCAAATCCGATAAATGCTTCACTCCTCTCTCCTATGCTCACCGATATCTCAAGATCAGCCGATATGCTGCCGTCAATGACATCTTCACCGGCCGGATTTTTATCATTTCCGTCAGTGCCCTGGCCGGTCATTGTGACGCCGGCCGCAATATTTATACCGTCAGCGAATGCCGGGCCTTCCGCGTGGGTGATATGCTTGTCGACATGGCTTGCCCATTCATTTTGTTCAGCTGTGGAGCTTTCAAGCTCTCTTGTCTTTTTTTCAATCGCCTCCAGTCTTTTATCGATCTCCCTCCTGCTGTTGAGATCTCTTATGGCCTTGTCATATTCTTCCTGTGTTATGACCCCCTTATTCAATAGCATCTTCATAATGACCTCTCCTTCAGAAGCATATGTTGCAGGGGTAATGCACAGCAAGGTTCCTGTCAGTACAGTACTTATTAAAGCTTTTCTTAACATGATTCGCGTCCTCTTTCTTTAAATGAATGTTGTTAGTCCCATTCCGGAAGGGAGCTTTCATCCCCTTTCCTCTGCCGGCCTTCTCCTGTCATTATAGTGCTGCAGTGAGTTGTGTTATTGCCAACGTTAGTAAGACATTTGCAATTGCTGAACTCCTGCCTGCATAGCGCCGGCTCAGCTGCAGTGATCCGTCTTCACTGCATTACGGCTGTTCCCTGAGCCGCAGGAGCCGGTGCTGCATCCCTGGCAATGACCTTTCTTCTTCCACAGGGAGCGATACAGTATGTATACTGAACCGCTCAGGATAAGACCCATTAATATGTAATCGCTCATTTGCATAAAGCCTCCTTGTCCAAAGCCTATCCCAGGCCCAGGGCCTTTCCGCCCTGATAAATAATGAATGCCACGGTCCATGCCAGCACCATCTGGTAACCGAAAGCAAGCCCCGCCCATTTCCAGGTCGCGAATTCATGCCGCATGGCTACGAGCACGATCACACAGGGCATGTAGAGCAGCACAAACGCCATGAAGGAATACGCGCTCAGAGGAGAAAATGCATCGCGTATTTTCGATTTAAGCGGTCCGGCTTCCTCTTCCTCTTCCGCAGAGATGCTTGAGACCCTGAAGGTGGACACAACGTTCATCACAGAGTCCCGTACCGCTGACCCGAGGGAGAGGGCCATGTGCTTCAGGTCCTCGCCGAATGCTGGTGTGTCTTCCACGTCCTCCGCCCGTCCGGAGGGGATATAGATCTCGCCCATGGTTCCCACGACAATCTCTTTCGCTATCACGCCGGTTATGAGTGCGGCAGATGCCTCCCAGTTTCCGAACCCGACGGGTTGAAAGACAGGGGCCACGATCTGGGCGGTCTTCCCCAGATAGGAGTCCTTTTTGTGCTCAACTCCCCACGGCAGGTTCAGCAGGAACCAGACAATGATCGAAACAGCAAAGATGTACGTGCCTGCCTTGATAAGGAAGTGTTTCCCCTTTTCCCAGGTGTGTATTATAAGGTTCCGGATGGTCGGCAGTCTGTATGGAGGGAGCTCCATGATGAACATGGGGGACTCACCTCTGAAGATGGTTTTTTTGAAAATAATGCCGACCATAATGGCCATTGCAATGCCAAGGACGTACAGCGACCAGAGCACAGTCCCAGAATTGCCAACAAAGAATGCGCTTACAAACAGGACATACACGGGCAGCCGCGCGCCGCAGGACATGAGCGGTATGAGCAGGGCAGTCAGTGCCTTGTCCCTGCTGTTTTCAAGCGTCCTTGTGGCGTAGATCCCCGGTACGTTGCATCCAAATCCGAGGAGCATGGGGATGAAGGACTTGCCGTGAAGGCCCATGGAGTGCATGGCCCTGTCCATCACAAAGGCCGCGCGCGCCATGTATCCGCTGCCCTCTAAAAAGGTGATGAAAAACATCATGGCAAAGATCACGGGGATGAAGACCAGCACAAAGCCGACACCGGAGATCACGCCGTCCGTGGCAAGGGAAATCATCCAGTCAGGCGCACGGAGTGAGATCATCACTGCTGCTGTCCAGCGCATAAACGGTCCGGCCGTCATTTCATCTATCCAGTCCGCGAATGGGGTGGATACGTCAAAGGTCAGTTTAAAGACAAGCCACATGGCCGCAAGGAATATCGGGATGCCGAGATAGCGGTTGAGAACTATACTGTCGATCTTCTCTGTAAGCTCGGCTTTGCGCGCTGCAGGTTTTGTCAGGACCTCTTTTGTCAGTCCCGATGCCTGGGCGTAGCGCGCGTCCGCCATCAGGGATTCAACGTCGTCTCCCTGGGTGGTGACCAGATGTTTCACTCCCTCTCCATCCCTGTATGCACCGATATTGATGTCCTGCTCTTCTGTAGCGCGGCTGTCTTGCTCGAGCACCTTGAAGGCCAGCCATCTGAGCGGGTATTTCTTTGCAAGAGAGGGGGCCGTCTCCATGATTATCTTCTGAACTTCCTGTGCCGCAGCCTCTATGTCTTCGCCGTAGTTAAGGCGGCGGGGATTCCCTTTCTGCCCGTTATCGGCGGTGTCCAGCACAGCGTCAAAGAGTTCGTTCAGTCCTGTCCTTTTTGTCGCTACCGTAGGCACGATGGGTACGCCAAGGAGGTTCTGCATCGCTTCTCTGTCTATACTGAAGCCTTTTCTCTCTGCTTCATCATAAATGTTGAGGGCCATGACGACCGGTATGTCAAGCTCAAGGAGTTGTACCGTAAGGTAGAGGTTTCTCTCGAGGTTTGTTGCGTCGACTACATTCACCACAACATCGGGTTTCTCATGAACGAGATAGTCCCTCGCGATTATCTCCTCCTGTGTATAGGGGCTCAGACTGTAGGTCCCGGGAAGATCCACGAGCCTGATCTTTCTGCCGCGATATTCGAATACCGTCTCCTTCTTCTCCACGGTAACGCCGGGCCAGTTGCCTACCTGCAGCTTTGTTCCCGCGATAGAGTTGATGAGTGTCGACTTTCCCGAATTTGGATTTCCGGCGATTGCAATCGTTATCAGCTTGCGCTCTGCTTTAATGTTCCTGTCCAGTACTGTAGTATTCATTACACGGCCTCCACGGAAATGCCTTCCGCTTCCTTCTTCCGAAGGGAAAGACTGTAGTTTTTGACCGTCACTTCAATAGGATCACCCAGCGGCGCTATCTTTTCCACTGTCACTTCTTCACCGACGAGGACCCCCATGTCCATAAGGCGCCTCCTTACGGGTCCTATTGAGCCTATCTCCGTTATTCTTCCCCGTTCACCGGGTTTCAGTTTTGCCAGATTCATCAGCATGTCCTCCTTACCATTACCTTCATGGCCAGGCTTCTGGCCATGGCGACACGGGCATTGTCGACCCTTATCAGAAGCGGACCTCTTCCTTCGTTGCTCAGCATTTCAACCGTCTTTCCTGCGCGAAACCCCATCTCCTCAATCCTGCAGAGGATGTCCGGGCGGTCTTTCCTCATACTGTCTCCTTCCTGCATGACCATGGCAGCTTCTCCTTCACACAACAATCCAAGTGGCAGCATATATACACCTCCAATTTATATTTTATTAATAATGATATTCATTATCATATAAATTCCAAAAAAATTTAATGCCTACATTCCCTGCAGGTTCCGTGCATCAGCAGCTTATGCCCCTGCAGAATAAACCCTTCTCTCTTTGCAAGCTTTTCCTGAAGCCGTTCAATTTCAGGGTCTACGACTTCAATAAAACTGCCGCACTGCGTACAGATTAAGTGATCGTGATGGGCATGCTTATAGCGGTGCTCATACAGGACTGAATCATTGCCGAGCCTCAGTTCCCGGGCCAGACCGCTTTCGCATATGAGCTTGAGGGTCCGGTAAACAGTAGCAATGCCTATGGCCTGATTTTTTTTTCTCACCAGCCTGAACAGTTCATCAGCGGTGACATGTTTTTCTGTTTTCAGAAAGGTTGTGAGTATCTCCTTCCGCTGACCGCTCTGCTTCAACCCCTTGCTCCTGACATAATCATCAAATATTTTCTTTTCCTCTTCAAAAGCCATGATCCACCATATATTCGATAATGATAATTATTATCATAATAACAGACTCGCAATATTCTGTCAAGGGAGAAATGCAGTTTTTAATGGATGAGGTTACTTTTTCACTCCGAGCACAAATACCGGGACAGAAGCTATCAGGAGTGAACTTATAATCCAGAAGGCATATAAATAATCAAAGTGTGCTATTAAAATTCCGGCAAGTATCGGGCCTGACGCATGGCCTATATCAAATATCGTTCCAAATGTTCCCATTGCTGTTCCAAAATGTTTTTCTTTGCACAGATCAGCAACAAGTGCAGCCGAAGATGACGTAACAAATGCCTCTCCAAAGCCAAAAACTATTGCCGCAAGCATAAGCGGATAAAATCCCTTTAAAAGAGGGATTCCCCCGAGAGATGCGGCGCATAAAAGCATTCCTGCAATTATTATCGGCTTCCTTCCATACCTGTCGGATATTTTTCCCATGAGCGGTTTTGACAGGATCGTGACAAATACCTGTATCCCCCAGAGGAGGCCGGCCTCAAATGCGTTAAGCCCTGCAACTGTTACTGCATAGATGGGGAGAAATGCCTCTAATGCACCCATGGCCATATTCTGAACACCCTCCATGTTAGAGGTGATGACGATTCTCCTGTCGCTCAGCACTTCTTTTATCCCCGATATGAAGCGGCGGATGGATTCTGCCAGGCTCGTGCCCCTTTCAACGGTCTCTTTTTCCCTTAACAAACCGAGGGCAAGAATAAGTGACATCACGCCGGAAATCCCGCTGACGATATATGCGGTATAAAAATTGTCCACTGAAGGATTTCCCCCTCCCGATAGACCATGAAGTATAAACCCGCCGACCGGTGCCCCTAAAAGATTGCCTGTTATGGTGACAGAGGAAAACCATGACAGCATTTCTCCCTTCGCACCCTTTGCCATATCTGCTACAACTGCCATGGACACAGGGCCATAGATGGAAGTTGCAAGGCCGTGTATAAACCTGATGACAATGAGAAGCTCATAGTCCTGAACCGTGAGATATGCAAAAGGCATGAGTGCAAACACAAGAAGGCCCGTGAGCATTGTCTTCTTTCTGCCGATAATATCAGACAATGCCCCCGAAGGCAGTTTGAAAAATATACCCGTGACCGTAGATATGCCTACAACAAATCCTATTGCTTCCGGTCCTGCTCCCAGATAGAGGGCAAAAAGTGGAAGCACGGGACTTCTTGCAAGTGAATATGAAAACCTCGCAAAAAACCCGACCGTGCAAAGCGCCGCAAAAGGAGTAAATAAATACATGTGTGGCCTTATTATGCCTGCTGCGCTGCGGCCTTTCTGTCAAAGTAGATGCTCTTTCCTGTTATGCTGACGGGAATACCCATGACTACTTCAGACGTAATATAGCCCAATGCCCGGGCCGCGGCCCCGACTCTCTGCTGGACCCTGTTGTCAATGTTCAGGATGCTGGCGGTCTTGGCAGCAGAAGAAAGGGCCACACCTATGTCTATCATCCTCATAACGCAGTGAGGTCCCGTATATCCCATTTCTTTTTCCTGCATTTGCCTGTTTTTTGCAAAATCCGCACATGAAGGATGACCGCATCCTCCGCAGTCATAGCCCGCGGTTACCGGTTTGGACAACCCTATAAGAAGAAGACCCTGTGAGTTTTCTATGTTGGATGCATCCCTCAGCCAGAATGCTTCATTCGTACTTTTAGAAGCATATCCTTTCATGGCATCCGCAATCCTGACAAGTTTGGCTTCTTCTGTAATTGTTACAATCTCAAGAAAATCCTTTCCTCCTGCCTTTGGTGCAGTTCTTGCTGAAGCAGCCATAAGACTCACCACCATATTTGCGACGTTTTTCATTATATACCTCCATCAATTCTCATTCATTTGAATCATATGGCTGATCCGAAGTGCATCATATGATCTTCATCATAAAGACAGGCAAATTCTTTAATAACATTCGCCATAGTGCTTTATCATGTAAGATAAAATAACTCTACCGGTGACTTCCGGACCGCTATAACAATAACGATGACTCACCTTTTAAATGAAATCATGATTGAAGAAAAAAACAAGACAATAATGGATGAGTGGGCACCTCTGATCAGATGTAACCTGCGGGTTTTACGTGGCAATTACTAAAGACAATCGTCTATTTTTTCATTTTCAACAGATGCTATAATCATGCGATATTCGCCCCTGAACCATTCTTTTTTTATCAGCTGGTCTTGTGAAACAGATATCCTGTTTTTATTCAGGAGAGCAAGGAAGTCTTTTTCATAGGTGACGCTGCCAAAATCTATGGATGTAAAATATTTCAGCTTCGGCTTAATGACCTCCATTAAAGGGAACCTCTCTTTAAATATCGTTTGAAAAAAGAGAATCTTTCCGCCGGGTTTAATATAATTTTTTATTCTGTCCAGCACCAGCTGTTTGTCCTTGAATAACATAAAACTCATGCTAAAAAGAATAAAATCAAAAGATTTATTTTCAGGCGGCTCGTAAGATTCTACAGACTCATAACGTATTTCTATATGATCCTCAAGCTGGTAGGCCCTGATAAGATAGTCACAATGGTTTATATAAACTTTATTTATATCAATTCCGGTTATCTTTAACCTCTTGGTTTTAATCATGGAGTGGAATTTCTTTAACATTGTTCCATTGCCGATTCCCACATCTAAAACATCTGCGTGATCCGGAAAATAGTTCAGACAATTTTTATAGCAATGTTCGGTTACCCCCTCGATTATCAAGTTATAGAGCATATTTTTCATAATATAAAATTGAGATTCACCCCTTTAAGGCAATAACAATCCTCCTTACGCTTCTTTTACAACAAATTCTATCACCTGTCTACTAAAAAATGGAGTGTGCACATATAAAATGAGCCTACGCTTTGCAGTATTGTTTTTTTTGCAATGATAAAACGCAGAACAATCAGCCCGGCGCCAGCACTTTCCTGATCACCCCCCGGTCAACGTCATCTTCAATCCGCACTGTCCCGATTGACTCAGGGAGAATAAATTTAAGCCTGCCCGCCCTGGCTTTCTTATCAATTTCCATTGCCTGAATCATGTCATCGACATTCAGTGCACGGGGAACGTCCGTGGGCAGCTCATAGAGCCTGACAAGCTCTTTAATGCGTTCCGCATCACTCTGCTGAAACAATTTCATTTGAACGGCAAGGTCTGCTGCAGCACACATACCGATCGCCACAGCCTCTCCGTGAAGATACTGTTTGTAGCCTGTTGCTGTTTCTACCGCATGACCGATCGTATGGCCATAATTCAGTATGGCCCGCATCCCTGATTCCCTTTCATCCCTTGATACGATATCGGCCTTGATTTCACAGGAGCGCCTGATTATATAAATAAGGCTGTCGCCGAGAGAAA
>JBFKMY010000013.1:0-16204 GCA_041629615.1 Thermodesulfovibrionia bacterium
TAATTAGTGGTTATCAATCAGGAAGGATGCAGGATATTCATAGTGGCGGACTTGCTATTAACTTAAATTCAAATGCTGCATTGAGTTCACAACTTTCTCTTATGTTCCTGAACGGCAGTATTTTGATATAATGATACATTAATAATGAGTATTTAAAGAGCAGTTTGTTTTTTGCACCAGGGAGACAGGATATGAAAAAGAAATTTCTCGCTCTGACCGCTTTTACATTGTGTGCAATAGTGTCCGCAGCAGAAGGGACGAGCTGGGAGTATTTTATGCAAAACAGCAGGGGAGATAATTATTATGTCGACCTGGACACGATAGAGCATTCTTCTTCGGATACAGTCAGGATAGCCAAGAAAGTAATACCGAAGCAGCCTTCTCACTTTTCTTCTCTGGTCAGTTCTCTAGACCTGGATTGCAAGGAGAAAGGAATCAAAGTGCTGAAGGAAACCGTTACAAACAACGACGGGAATGTCCAGACATTTGACGGCACTGAAAGGCAGCTCTCTGTTCATACAGAGGATGTTGATGAACTCCTGCTCGAATTCATCTGCAGCCTGAAAAGAGTCCGGAATTGATTTGCACAGGGGTGACTGAGGGGGCAGAAGGTATCGTCATTCCACACCCGCCAGACGGTCGGCCAGGCGGCATACGGCAAGGGCATAAAGATGAGAGGGGTTCCATCTCATGATCGCCCGGTAATTCCTGTACACCAGAAAGGAAGGACCATTGCTGCCGGAGGGCTGAATGAGCGAAGCAGTAATGTCCGCATCAGGCAGGTCTTCGCCGCTGATGCGGCGTATCCCCATGTCCTGCCATTTTGCCAACGGCATTTTGGTGTCAAGGCCGGCAAGATCCCCGTTCCAACCGGGAGGCAGTGTTACCTGTCTGCCCCATGTATAATCCGGGTCCCAACCATTGCCGGACAGGAAATTGGCTGCCGAGGCAAAAACGTCAGGGAGACTGTGCCAGATGTCTTTGCGGCCGTCCTTGTCCCCATCAACGGCAAATCTGACAAACGAAGACGGCATAAACTGGACCTGTCCCATGGCGCCTGCCCATGAACCCCGCATGTCTGAAACTGTTATATGCCCTTCATCAAGAATTGTAAGGGCGTTGAGAAGTTCTGCCCGAAAAAATCTGCTCCGCCTCGTATCATGTGCAAGAGTTGCCACAGCTCCGATGATCGGGAACGAGCCTGTATTGCTCCCGAAGTTTGTTTCCAGACCCCAGATCGCAACAAGGAATCTGGGCTGCACTCCGTATTCGACCCTGATAGCATCAAGCAGGGCCCTGTGTTTCACCAGCAGCCAGCGTCCCCTTCTTATCCTTGACCCGGTGACCGTCAATTTCATGTAGCTCTGAAAGTCCTTTTTAAACTCTGGCTGATTACGGTCAAGTTCTATTACACGCGGGATCGGCTGCAGCCCCGCAAATGCCGTGTCAAGGGTTGCCCCGGATATGCCCTTGGCCAGGGCCTCGGTTTTCAGCTCATCCAGCCAGGAGAGAAAATCGTCTTCTGAAAGGCATACCTGCGGGAGCATGAGAACCAGGATGAACATAATCAGGGCCACCCCAGGTCTTTCATGGCGGGTTACGGTCATGTCTTATGATAACAAAGAGCGCGGAAGCAGGCAAAGGATAAAACCACCGTCACTTTATCAGCACCCGATATGAGCGGGAAAGAACCGTTCAGGAAGATCCGGATTATTCATGTTGCTGCATGAAACAATAGATGATACTATAATGACAGAAGATTTTACTGGAGGTCTTTTATTTCCGGGTATAGATCAATTTCAGGACAAGGAGTATCCAGGGGATGCTGTGCAGGATAAGATCAAACCAGTCGATGGCACGGGTGAGACGGCCCTGTGACAGCATGATAAGTTTTTCAAAGATATGAGGCGGCTTAAAGGGTGCGAGGCCGAGTGTGAGGCAGAGAATAAAAATAATAGTCCAGGATAATTTGTCCATGAAATTCTCCATAGTTCGATTATATCACATGGCCCTGGAGGGATAGAGAACAGGGTCAGGACGTGAAACAGTGCATTTTGATAAAATTCCAGTAATGGTTCAAAATAAAGAGACAGTGCCTTGTGTGATCATGCCGGTTATCTCAGAGGCGTTAATGTCGGAATAGCGGAGCAGCTGCCATGTCACCCTATCGAATAAAAATTCTTAATACCATTGCCCCTGAAGGGCTTGCATTGCTGGGCGATGCCTACGCGGTAAGCGCCGATGAAAAAGAGCCTGAGGGAATTCTTGTAAGGAGTGCGCAGGTTGACACCGATGACTATCCGTCCCTTCTGGCGGTGGCCCGCGCAGGTGCCGGAGTGAATAATATTACGGTAGAAAAAGCAACGGACAAGGGAGTCTGCGTGTTTAATACGCCGGGCGCCAATGCCAATGCAGTTGCTGAACTGGTCTTTATCATGCTGGGAATCAGTGCGCGCAATATACATACGGCAATAAACTTCTGCCGCGACCTGGCAGGAGCAGGTGATAAAGAAGTAACCGAACAGA
This sequence comes from Thermodesulfovibrionia bacterium, assembly GCA_041629615.1. GTDB lineage: Bacteria > Nitrospirota > Thermodesulfovibrionia > UBA6902 > UBA6902 > JBFKMY01. The sequence goes on from JBFKMY010000013.1 coordinate 2,527, forward strand.
TTGAGGCCAGAAAGGCTGTTTTCCGGGGTTTTGAACTGGCCGGCAAAACGCTGGGCGTCCTGGGGCTTGGCAAGATTGGTGTGCGTGTGGCAAACGGCGGCATACGCCGCCAGATGAGGGTAACAGGGTTTGACCCTGTCCCGGCTCTGGAGAATATCCACCATCTTTACCCGGAGGTGAATATTGCCAGGAGCTGGCGGGAGATCATGGAACAGGCAGATGTTTTGACATTACATATGCCCTTTACCGAAAAGCTGAGGAATTATATTAATGCCGATATATTGGGAAGACTGAAGCAGGGTGCCATACTGATCAATTATGCCCGCGGCTCCCTTGTGGATGAGGCTGCTGTTCTTGATGCCCTGGACAGCGGCCGGCTGGCCTGCTATATTACTGATTTTCCCACAGCAGCAATGCTTCGCCATCCAAAGATCATTGCATCGCCCCATCTGGGGGCCAGCACTGAAGAATCGGAGGAGCAGTGCGCCTGCATGGCTGTGCAGGAAATCAGTGCCTATCTTGAATATGGTACGGTCACCCATAGTGTTAACTTCCCGACGGTTGAGTCCATCCCTTCCGACAATGTGCACACGCGTCTTATAATGATCAACAGGGATGTCCCCGGCATGATTGGTTTTGCCTCTCAAAAAATAGGCGCACACGGGATAAACATAGCCAGTTATTTAAACGAAAGCAACGGGTCTGTCGGGTATAACATTATTGACCTGGAGTCCCCGATATCCGGTGGTGTGGTGGAAGAAATCACTGCGCATAAAGACGTTATCCGGACACGCACAATCAGCTTTGCCGATAAAAACGGGAACTAAGCATGAATGCGGGAGAGAACAACAGGGTATTTCCTGCCGTGAGTCGTTCGGGCCTTGCCCGCTGCCTGACGCGTTCCGTTTGATAAAAAAATTTTGCAAATATAAAAAAAGAAGATTAATATAGGAGAGATGGATATTTAAAAGCAGAAATTTTATGCAACCTATTATTACCACACATGATTTTTTTTCTCTCTCGTCCTATCTGAACTATCAGCTCTCAGGGTCCCCCATCAACTGGAGGGCCGTATTAACACTGATGAACCCGGACCATTACCGGCCTGCTGAAGAAGAACTGATCATTGAAACAATGATTTATCTTGGAAAGGCCTACGGGGAGGAAAAGCGGGTGCTTGGACCCTTTGCGGTCATTCATCCTATCAGGGCTGCCTCTTTATTGTCCCGGGCTTCCGAATCGAGCACCACGCTTGATCTGCTTACCACGCTCCTTCACGATAAAAACGAAGACATAACGGAAAATAAATACAACAGGGAAAACTGGCAGAAACTTGAGGCCATGTATCAAATGCTTATCAAAAAAATCGACACTCTGGAAAACTGGTATCTCAATGAGAGGATCCATTTTCTGACCCGGGACAAGAATGAGCCCTATCACGAATATTTATCCAGTCTTATCAATCAGGCACGGGCCACCCCGGAAATAATCAAGGTCAAGCTCGCCGACAGATTGGATAACACCCTTGATCTGAGAATGGACCTCTATGAGGATTTATCGGGAGTTGACTGTTATCAGGTCATATTTGAAGCGCTGTTCACCGATACCTATAGTGGCCCTGAAGTCAAAAGCCATTATCATGCAGAACGGAAAATTAACGGATCTGTCAGACTGTATCAACTCTTCAAGAATGCGGTTTTTCTTTCTCTCCTGCGTTCTGAACGTATTGCACTGGAAGAAGCTGCACAGCGGCTCTTTGATTCTCTGGCCATTACCAGCATTAATGAAGCGCAGAACATTATGCTCCATATTTTTACCTATCATATGAGGGACCTGAAAAAGCAGAAGGCAATACTGATGAATGTGATGAACTACTGTAATGAAGGCGGCATCCGGAACATAAACATGAGCGGGCATCACCGTCTGGACGGATTCTTCAAGCGTTATTTTGATTACAAAAACAAAGCCGAGCTCAAAATAAAACTGATTGAGCTCTACAGTGAGAAAGAACTTATGGCTGAGGCAGCGATTGCCTTTGCAGCCATTTTCACCAATTTTCTGAATGACCGCACCTTTACCATTGAAGGCATCACAGCAGAGGGCATTCTGCCAGTTACATAATCACCACAGTTCAGCAGTACAGGGGAGATTCATGGACCCGACAATCATCCCGTGGGTTGTAATATTTTTCATAGTCATAATAGTGGCAGGGTATGCGTACGGAAAAAAACGGAGCGAGGCCCTCCGTACCTTTGCCCGGCGAAGGGGGCTATCTTTTTCCCCGAGTGCAAACGCGGGGATACATGAAGAGGTTAAGGGTTTTCAGCTTTTTTCAGATACTACGGAAAAGATGTTCAGCAATCTTATAAATGGAGATATGAACGGGACGCAGCTCATGATGTTTGATTACCGCTCAACGACCGGCTCAGGCAGGTCGGCCAGTACAAACAGTCAATCCGTTTTCATTGTGCGATCAGCCCGGCTGGACCTTCCGGCTTTTGAAATGTATCCAAATGACATATTCCACAGGTTCCGCGGTGTAATGGGAAATCAGAACATTTCTTTTCCTTCTTCCGGTGGTTTCTCGAACGCATATATACTGAGAAGCGACGATGAAGAGGCCGTCAGAAAGGCTTTCACCGCGGTGGTCCTTTCATATTTTGAAAATCATATGGGATTATCAGTTGAAATAAAAGGCAAGAGGCTCCTTTATTACCGGAAGGGCGAACTCATGAGGCCTGATCAAATGCGGTCCTTTCTGTCTCAGGGCCTGGAAATTCTAAGGCTTTTTGAGTAATACACAATGAATACTCACTCAACCCACCGTACTATTTCCGCTATATCTCCCCTGTCCGTTTTGAAGGCATTTGCCGGAGAAACGGGGTCCGGGTATCCGATGGATATCCCGAGGACGAGCCTTTTTGACAGGGGAATCTGCAGGAATTTCTTTACGTCCTGTGCATAATCCGTGGCGAATGCCTGCGGAACTGTTCCGAGGCCTTTTGCATGTGCGGAGAGCATGATGCTCTGAGCAAACAGACCGAGGTCGAACAGGGACCACGGCGTCAATGAACTGTCCTGAAAAAGATAGATGGCGTGGGGCGCCCTGTAGAAATTGAAGTTTGCAATTTTTGCCTTGCTGAGTATTTCAGGATCACTGAGGTCCAGACCTGAAGCCTCGGCGCGTTTCGTGTAAAGATCTTCGATGCGTGCACTCTCCCTTTCAGGCCATGACGTGGGTTCCGGGATATCAGGACAGGGAGCTGTTCCTTTTTTATACAGACCAACAAGGATGTTCGAGAGCTCTTCTTTCTTTTTTCCGGAAAGTATGATTATCTCCCATGGCTGGCTGTTCTTATAGGAAGGACTCCATTTAGCAGTCTCTATTATTTCCTTTAAAATTTTTTCGGGGACCCGATCAGGCTTAAATCCTCTTATGCTTTTTCTTGTTCTGATGCATTCAATGGTGTCCATATGTTATCCTCCTCCCAAACGTTCCCGCCCTTTTCATGCCTGAGAAGCGATCACAGGCCAGGAATCTCAAGGAATAATTGATTGTCCTTCAGGGTAAGTATATCATGGCGGCACCAGCTCTGATAAAAAGAGGATGAATTCGCCGGCACGTGACGGGGCATAAACATACAGTAGATTCAGATACAAAATCCGGAAACGGGTATACGGTGAAGCGCTCCTTTTGTTATTTCATCCTTTTGATACCGCCTGAATATATTGCCAGTTGCATCTGGAGTTCTTTTTTCCGTCTTTTTAAGGTTCTTTTTTTGAAAATGTCTTCTATTCTCGAGACAGGATTAATCATGAGTCTTCGCAGACCACTTGTAACTTCTTTTTTCGATATGGGTTCCATAGATACCCTCCTGTCTTTTGAAAGCAAAATTCTTACCCGGGAAAATACTTTCATTTTAAACGATAATTTAAGTGGCCACGTCAGATTTTGTGTCGATGTTGCGACAGTTGCACGGCTGTTTTGACACGCTTTTACGCTCCGGCGGTGTCATGGTTCCCCGTGCCCCCTGTCCGGCAGGTCAGTTTTGTAAGCGCTGTGGTCTTCCCCGTGCTCTGGAACTGCAGCAATGCGGACATGCGTTGTTGAAAAAAACAGCCGCTTGGATTAAACTTTATTTCTTGTGACGCTGATTAAATCTTAAAAGGAGAGTTTCAATGAATGTAGCGCGCACACTGATATCATCTCATCTTGTATCCGGCGAAATGAAAGCAGGAGAGGAGATTGCCATTTCTATTGACCAGACATTGACTCAGGATGCAACGGGAACCATGGCATACCTTGAGTTTGAAGCAATGGGAATAGCGAAGGTGAAGACGAAACTGTCCGTAAGCTATGTGGACCACAATACACTTCAGACCGGTTTTGAGAATGCTGATGATCACAGATTCTTAAAATCGGTTGCAGCCAGGTACGGGATTTATTTTTCAAGACCCGGCAACGGTATTTGCCATCAGGTCCATCTCGAGAGGTTTTCCAGGCCGGGACAGACACTTCTCGGCTCAGATAGCCATACGCCAAATGCCGGTGCGGTAGGGATGCTTGCCATCGGTGCAGGAGGACTCAGTGTTGCGCTGGCCATGGCCGGCGAACCTTTCTGGCTTGTTATGCCGGAGGTCGTCAGGATTAACCTGAAAGGGGAACTGCGGACGGGAGTCAGTGCAAAGGACATTATCCTTGAAGTCCTCAGACAGTTGACCGTGAAGGGCGGTGTCGGAAAGATCATTGAATACGGAGGCGATGGCGTTAAAAGCCTCTCTGTCCCCGAAAGGGCGACAATCACAAATATGGGGGCAGAACTTGGTGCCACGTCTTCGCTCTTTCCATCGGACGAACAGACACGGGCCTTTTTTAAAGCGCAGGCGCGGGAGCATGAATGGACAGAACTCATACCCGGCCCGGATGCGGAATATGAAAAAGAGATTGACGTTGACCTTGGAGCGCTCGAACCTCTGCTGGCAGCGCCTTCGAGCCCGGACAACATTAAAGCGGTCAGGGAGTGTGCAGGACGTCCCGTAATGCAGGTCTGTATAGGAAGCTGTGTGAATTCTTCATATGCCGATCTCATGTCAGCAGCGCAAATGCTGAAGGGAAAGAAGATCCACCCTGACGTGAGTCTCGCGGTGAGCCCGGGATCGCGGCAGGCATTACAGATGATCACAGCCAACGGGGCGCTGGGTGACCTTGTGTCAGCGGGTGCGAGGATTCTTGAATGCACATGCGGGCCCTGTATCGGTATGGGGCAGTCGCCTGCGACAAATACAGTATCGCTCAGGACCTTTAACCGGAACTTCCCGGGACGGAGCGGTACGGTGAATGACCAGGTGTATCTTTGCAGTCCTCTTACCGCAGCCGCCTCGGCCCTCACCGGGGAAATCACCGATCCCCGGGACATTGTGAAGAAACCCTTGAGAGTGGACATTCCGGCACAGTATATAATTGATGACTCACTGATTATTCCGCCGCCGGACCACCCGGAAAAGGTCCAGATTGAAAGAGGCCCCAACATAAAACCCTTTCCCGTTAAAGGGGCGCTTGAAAATTCACTGAAGGCAAAAGTCCTTTTGAAAGTGGGCGATAATATAACCACCGATGACATCATGCCTGCCGGTGCAAAGATATTGCCTTTACGATCGAACATTCCGGCCATTTCCGAACATGTCTTCGCAAAGATCGATTCTACATTCCCTTCCAGGGCCGCATCATCGGGTGGCGGGATACTCCTGGGCGGACTGAATTACGGGCAGGGCTCAAGCCGTGAACATGCGGCACTGGCTCCGATGTATCTGGGGATCAAGGTTGTACTGGCAAAATCATTTGCACGTATTCATAAAGACAATCTGATTAACTTCGGCATTCTCCCTCTGACTATTCCCTCCGAGGTTTATGAGTCCATAGATCTCGATGCTGAAATCGAACTGCCCTATCTTGCCAGGGAAGTGAAAGAGTCGACGGAAATAACTTTTATGGACAGTAAAAAAGGCAGGACATATACCGCTGCGCACGGCCTGACTGAAAGGCAGCGGAAAATAATCCTTGCGGGGGGACTGCTTAATTATGCGGGCGGGAAATAATTCCGCCGTTCATATGGGACTCTCCCCCATGACGCATTCATTCAGGGAGAAAAAAAAACTTGCAAAACTGCGAGAAATAGTATATTTATATTAGAGATTATCTTTGATAAGAAGATAAACCACTGAAAAGAAAGGAGGGAATATGAGATTATTACTTGTGATGTTAGGCTTGCTTGTCTTTGTGATGGCAGGATGTGCAACTAAATATACATTTGCACCGGAAGACAAAGCACTTCTGGAAAATGCGATGAATGCTGCGAAGGATGCCAAAACGTCAGCTGAATCAGCTAACGCGGCTGTTGATAAAGTATCGCAGCAGGCGCATAGTGCTACGCAATCTGCAAGCAAGGCTGCAGCCTCTGCCTCATCAGCAAACGATGCTGCGGACAGGGCTGAAAGAGCTGCAAGCAGGGCTGAGAGAGCTGCTGATGATGCTGCACTGGCAGCTGAGAAGGCCGTCAAGGCATTTGAAATGGGTCAAAGAAAATAATTACCGTGAAATAACAGCGGGAAGTCCTGTTGCACTTTTTATAGCGCGTATCATTAATGGCGTATCAACATGTTCAAGCAGGCGCTTCCCGCTGAGTTTCATTACCGCAAGACTCATCAGTTCCGAATCGTTCCGGTCCGAACGATGGACCTCAAGATAGACTTTATTATTATGCATGCCTGCCTTGACCGGATCGTTCACGATCTTAACGGTTGTCCCCGGTTCAACGAATTTAGACAGTATTTCTATGTCCTCCGGATAGAGCCTGATACAGCCATGGCTTACTTCCCTCCCGATTCCATAGGGCTTATTTGTGCCATGTATTCCATACCCGTTTACTGAAAGCTGCAGCCAGTACCTCCCGAGGGGATTGTCCTCTCCCGGCTGAACAAAGGCCGGCAGTTCAGGTTTTTCTTTTCGAATATCTGCCGGAACCCGCCAGATGGGGTCTTTGACCTTGAGGGTAATTGTATACGTGCCGGTAGGAGTGTTGAATCCCTGCCGACCGATACCGATCGGATAGGTTGAAACATATCTCTGGCCGTCAATGGAAAAGAAATAATAGAGTCTCTTTTCCGCAAGGTTAATCACTACCCCCTTATCAAGGACTTCCGGCAGCAGCCACGAAGTCGGCACTACTATCGTGGTTCCTTTTATGGGGGTCCATGGATCAACATGAGCATTGGCACTGGTAATTTCATCGTAGCCCACATCGTATGCCCTGGCAAGAATAATCAGTGTTTCTTTGTCCCTGATCGTGTATGTCATATTGCTCCCTATCAATACTGCGGAAGGGTCTTCAAGGGGAAAAGCTCCGGAGGCATGGAGATTGGAAGTGAGAATAATAAAGACAGTAAATGTTATGACAATTATGCGCACAGGTAATAATAAATTAATTGATGAAAATTATTCTCTTTGAGGAAGAGAGGGAGTATGTACAGTTAAGACATTCTTTACCCTCATGATGTTCAATATTAACAACAATTGCATGATACTACAAATCTGTGCTCTTCCGCCAGTCGTGAACAATATTTTTCGTATAACTGAAAAAATTGATGCCCTTGATTTATGACACTCCATCCGATTTACCTGTACGTATTGACTTTCCTTGACACTCTCCCAATGAAGCAGTATACTTAAATTACCCTGGGGGAGGCGTAGCCTGAGAGTTCCCGAAGTACGGGGAAGACCCCTTGAACCTGAACTGGTTAATGCCAGCGGAGGAAAGGTGAAAAGGAAAATATAAACCGTATTCCCTCTGGTAACCATTCCGGGAATACGGTTTTTTTGTGAAGAAGAATGGACAATGAAGAAATGAAAAACCCTGACACATTTCATATAAGGGACATACTCGCGAAGTCTCTGGATATGCACACATTGAACCTTACGGAGGTCTCGGCGCTGATGGAAGTATCGGACGCCCAACTGTGGTCCGAAATATTTGATGCTGCGCGAAGGGTCAAGGAAAAGGTGTATGGAAAAAGGATCGTACTTTTTGCACCGCTCTATGTATCGAACGAGTGCACGAATGACTGTCTGTATTGCGGCTTCAGAAAGGGCAACAGGAACGCACAGAGAAAGACCCTGACAGTGCATGAGGCGGTTGAAGAGGCGGGACTTCTTGCACAGAGGGGGTACAGGAGGCTTTTGCTCGTTGGGAGTGAACATCCAAAACGCGTTAGTATTGATTATTTAGAAAACATAATAAAGGCAATATATAAAAGCACAGATATACGGATTCTGCATGTAAACGCCGCACCGATGAGCGTGGAGGACTTCAAGAGGCTCAAGGCTGCCGGCGTTGGTGTTTACCAATGCTTTCAGGAGACGTACCATATCCCCTCCTATATTCATTTTCATCGCAGCGGTACAAAAGCCGATTATGCCTGGCGTTCAGGGGTAATGGACAGGGCAATAGAAGCCGGGTTTGAAGATGTCGGGATGGGGGTGCTCCTCGGTCTTTATGACTGGCGCTGGGACGTGGCCGCCTTAATAGCCCATTGCCGCAGGCTTATGAACAAATACGGGTTCGGCCCCCACACCCTTTCTGTCCCACGGTTACAACCTGCGCAGGGTTCTGAAGCAGATCTTATGAGGTACGGGGTTTCAGATGATGACCTCAAAAAGATCGTCGCCCTTTACAGACTTGCATTGCCCTATGCAGGCGTTGTTATTTCCACAAGGGAACCGGGTCCGCTCAGGGATGAATTGTTGTCCCTCGGTGCTTCACAGGTGTCAGCCGGGTCCAGGACAAGCCCCTCGGGCTATATCAGGGACGGGGACACTGAACAGTTTGAAATCGGAGACACCAGGAGCCTTGAAGAAGTAATAGAGAAGATTGCACGTCTTGGGCTCATGCCAAGCCTGTGCACTGCGTGCTACAGAGAAGGAAGGAGCGGCGCGCGGTTTAAACATCTTGCCGAGGAGTCGGCCATAAAAAACTTTTGTCATGAAAATGCGATTCTCTCTCTCAAGGAGTATATGGAGGATTGCGCATCCGGTGTAGTAAAACAACAGTTGGCAGAAATATTAAACGAGGAAATAGCAAAAAGCAGAAACGGGATTGCCGAAAAATGTAAGCTTATAGAACAGGGAACAAGGGACGTACATATATAAATTTACAGGGCCCGCCGCAATAAGGCCCGCTTTTCAAAGGTAAGTGCGGAAATGAAATTATTATTAAACGGGAGTGAAACAGAGATAGACGATACCCTTACCGTTGCAGGTCTTCTCAGGAAACTCAATATTGAGCAGGCAGGGGTTGCCGTTGAAGTCAACCTTGCTATTGTTAAAAAGAGTGATTATGAGAAACATGTCCTGAATGACGGAGATGCGGTGGAGATCGTGAATTTTGTGGGAGGAGGGTAAATGGGGAAAGGAGCAGGAATGGAGGATACATTAATAATCAGAGGTATTGAGTTTACATCAAGGCTCTGGGTAGGTACGGGGAAGTATAAGGATTTTGAAGAGACGGCAAAGGCCATTGAGGCATCGGGAGCTGATGTGGTTACCGTTGCCGTACGGAGGACGAATATCTTTGACAGCGCATCGGAAAATCTCCTTGATTATATTGATCCGAAAAAGTACAAAATCCTGCCCAATACCGCCGGATGTTTTACTGTTGAAGATGCATTGAGGTATGCACGGCTTGCCAGGGAAGCCGGGGTCTCGGACCTTATAAAACTTGAAGTTATCGGTGATGAGAAGACCCTTTTTCCCGATGCATGCGGTACGCTCAGGGCAACGGAGATCCTGGCCAAAGAGGGATTTATCGTTCTCCCCTATGTTAATGATGACCCTGTAATGGCACTGAGGCTCGTGGATGCAGGTGCTGCCGCTGTTATGCCCCTTGCCGCCCCTATAGGATCGGGCCTTGGCATTCGCAATCCGTACAATATTAAAATAATCCTTGAACAGGCCAGGGTCCCCATTATCGTTGATGCGGGGGTTGGCACCGCCTCTGATGTGGCGGTCGCAATGGAACTGGGATGCGATGCGGTATTGCTCAATACGGCGATTGCCGGGGCCGGGGACCCGATTGCCATGGCTGAGGCAATGAAGCATGCGGTGATAGCAGGACGTCTGGCATTTAAAGCAGGCAGGATAGCTAGGAAACTCTATGCAACGGCGAGCAGTCCGATAGAGGGAATGCTTTGAACAGTAAACGCTGAGATAAAAACATGGGCAGAAAACACACCATTGACTTCAGATTATATCTCATCACCCACAGGAAACTCCTGAAGAAGAACTGTCTGCTGACTGCCGCTGTCCGGCAGGCCCTGAAAGGAGGGGTCAGGGCTGTACAGCTCAGAGAAAAAGACCTGAACACGCGGGAGCTTATAAAGCTCGCTTATAAAATGAGGGATCTGACACATCAATACAGGGCAAGACTGTTTATCAATGACAGGTTTGATGCGGCGCTTGCGGTCGGCGCGGACGGGGTCCATCTCACCCGGAACAGCATCCCTGTTCAGGCTGTCCGGAACAGGGTGAAGAACAGACTATTGATCGGTGTTTCAACACATAGTTTAAAGGAAGCAAGAGAGGCTGAAAAGGGCGGGGCCGATTTTATTACCCTCGGTCCTGTTTTCAGGACGCCTGCAAAAGTGCAATACGGTGCCCCTGTTGGTCTGGATACATTAAATGCAGTAAGCAGAAAGATTGCAATTCCTGTCTTTGCGATCGGCGGGATAAAGGAGAACAGGATAAGGAGAGTGAAGAAGGCGGGGGCCTATGGGGTTGCGATGATATCGGAAATATTCGGGTCGGAGGACATTAAAAAAAAGGCCGGAGAAATAGTGAGTAGCACTGATCAGGATTAAGGCCCCCTGATGCTCTCCTCCTGCGTGCGGCAATGCAGGGGAGGGTCAAATATGTATTTTATTGAACGGGAGAATGATATGACAAAAGCTTTGAAGCATACAAGAATTGAACTTGCGAGAAAAGGCATTATCACCGATGAAGTGAAGCACGTTGCCGCTGATGAAGGCGTTGATCCCGAACAGCTTTCAAAGGACATTGCCGGAGGGATTACGGTTATTTCGAGAAATAATAACCATGATATCAGGCCCCTGGGCATAGGCAGAGGCTTAAGGACAAAGGTGAATGCAAACATCGGAACCTCGAGGGACAGGATCTCCCTTGATGAAGAAATGGAAAAACTCGATGTACTGATCAGGTATGGCGCTGATGCAGTAATGGACCTTTCTACAGGAGGTCCCATAGGGGATATCAGGAGACTGCTTCTGAGAAAATCAACCATAGCGGTCGGTACCGTACCCATTTACGAGGCAGTTGCAAAGGCTGCGGAAGCGAGGGGCTCAATTGCAAAGATGAGCGTTGAGGACCTCTTCGGCATTATAGAGCAGCAGGCAGAAGAAGGCGTGGATTTTGTGACCGTTCACTGCGGTCTTACACGCAGAACAATAGAGACCCTGAGGGAAGAGGGAAGGATACTTGATATTGTCAGTCGCGGAGGAGCTTTTCTTGTCGAATGGATGATATACAATGACAGGGAAAATCCCCTGTATGAACATTATGACAGGCTGCTCGAACTGGCAAGGCACTATGACCTGACCCTGAGTCTCGGCGACGGTGCGCGCCCCGGCTGTCTTTCAGATGCAACAGACAGGACGCAGATAGATGAACTGTTGACCCTCGGGGAACTGAGGGACAGGGCAGTGAATGAAGGGGTGCAGGTCATTATTGAAGGGCCGGGGCATGTTCCGCTTCATCAGGTTGAACTGAACATGAAAATGCAGAAAGAGATCTGCAAAGGTGCCCCGTTCTATATACTCGGCCCGCTTGTAACAGACATTGCCATGGGGTATGACCATATTGCTGCAGCCATAGGCGGTGCCGTAGGCGGTGCAGCCGGGGCAGACTTCCTCTGTTATGTTACGCCCTCAGAGCATATACGGCTCCCGAATATTGAAGATGTAAAAGAGGGGGTCATTGCATCAAAGATAGCAGCGCACGCTGCTGATATTGCCAAGGGAGTACGGGGTGCTCTTGACAGAGATAATGAAATGGCAAGGAGAAGAAAGGCCCTCGACTGGAATGGTCAGATAGCCCTTTCCTTCAATCCTGAAAAAGTGAAAAGCTGGCGTGCCGAAGTGCCTCCCGCCGAATCAGAGGTATGCAGCATGTGCGGTGAATTCTGCGCCATCAGGACAGTGGACGAGGCGCTGAAGAAAAAGACTTAATAATAAGGTCCCGCAGCTCTCATAATTGAGTAATGAGAGATCATTTAAAGATAATTCCGGAAAATACCGACAAAAGAGAGGAATAATTTTATCCTGTGACCTCACGTCCAGGGGAGGGTATATTAGTGGGAAAAGACCCGGACCGTACTATGATTAAACAGAAGGATCCCCCTTCAGGAGATATGGCGTATACACAGCAGGCCACGAACCTGATCAATGCGTTGATCAAGGCAAAGAAAAATCTTCGCATGTATCCGGCAAATCATCCTGTGTATGAAAAAACGGTTGACGATTTATGTTCAAAAATGTCCTCGATCCTTGAAGAGGACACGATAAAGATACGAATCAATCAATATGACATTCTCTATGAAGGGGAGGTGATATATCACAGCAAGGACAGGGATGAAAGCCTTGCCCTGCTTTTATTTAAAGATGGATTGAGAGAAATGACCTTTTTCAAGGGAATTACGCGGAGTGAAATAAGGGATTTCCTCACAATCATTTCACTGGATTTTGAGAAAGAAGTGCTCGACGATGACATCGTAACATTATTATGGGAGAAGGACTTTGAGCATATCAAATATATAGTCGATGACTCCTTGATCCTTGAGGACAGAGGATATGAAGATACTGCCGTCAAACAGGCAAGAGGCGCTGCGGGTAAGAATGAAAAAATTATAAAGGCCTATGAAGAGGCCCTTAGTCAGGACAAGCAGGCTAAAGTGAATATTATCGCCCTGACTGACAATGATATCCAGACTGTTGTAGAGGAAATAGAACAGGATGCCCGGGATAAAAGTCATATGCTTATTCGAATGCTCTTTGAAATGTTTCATATGGCACAGGGAAAAGATGAATTCGAGTTGATCGGAAGATGTATCAGGGAAACCCTGACGTTCGCACTCCATAATGCTCGTATTGAAATCATAGATTATGCCCTTAAGGAGATAGAAAGGTCCGGGGTCGCATCGGCCTATCCCGGAGAAGCAAAGCCTTACCTGGCAAATATAGAGAGCTATATAAACACGGCGAACTTTATCAATCTTTTTGGAAAGGTACTTGATAACGGGGCAGAGATCCCTGATGAGCTGCTGATTACTATGTCCTCTTCTCTGAAAGCGGTGTCGATTCCTCATTTTATTGCACTTCTTGGTGCACTGGACAAGAGTACATCGCGAAGAAATGTGATTGACATTCTGGCAGTTGTGGGGAAAAAAGATATCGCACTCGTGGCAAAAGGGCTTAATGACAAAAGGTGGTATGTGGTAAGAAATATTGTCTATGTCCTCAGAAAGATAAGAGACAGGTCTGCGGTCGAATATATTATCCTCACTGCCGCACACGCTGACAAAAGGGTGAGAAAGGAAGCGGTGCATGCCCTCGGGGA
>JBFKMY010000014.1:0-16031 GCA_041629615.1 Thermodesulfovibrionia bacterium
AGGCTATCAACTTAAAAGGAATGAGCCCCTGATCGTGATACATGCATACGATAATATCAAATTCGCCGTTATACGCCTTATGAAATATAACGTCCGGAGGGTATGGACCCGAGACATTGATGCCCCTTGATTGTGCTTTCTTAACTGCAGGTCCGATGGTCGAGGATTCCTCTTTCCCCATAATGCCCGATTCTCCTGCATGGGGATTCAGTCCTGCTACTGCAATACGCGGATCTTTGATCCCGAGCATTTCTGTTCCCGTCGCGGCAAGCTGTATGGTATTCACAACAAGACGCTCACGAATAATATCCGGAACGTCTCTCAACGGGACATGAATAGTACAGAGAATGATCCGCAGCATATCACTGACAAACATCATGGCAAAGTTTTTTGTCTTCGTCAGTCCGGCGAGAAGCTCGGTATGCCCCGGCCATGAATAGCCCGCCATTTTCATCGATTCCTTGGATATCGGGGCAGTAACGATTGCATCAACAGTCTTGCTTTGTGCAAGATCAACTGCCTTTTTTATATATGCAACAAATTCCCTTCCCGCCCTTTCGGATGGCACGCCCTTTTTAAATACCGGACCGCGCACGATGTCAAATACCTCAATAATTCCCGCATCGGGTAGGGAAGCAGATATCGTGTTAATTGATCGCGGTATGAGAGGAAGACCGCACAGCCTTACAGCTGCGTTCAAAACATCGATGTTGCCGACAACTACGGGCCTGCAATATTCCTGAATTCCAGGGGAATATAATGCCTTGACAATAACTTCAGGCCCGATACCTCCGGGATCACCCATTGTTATTGCAATTGTTCTGGGGCTTCCCATTATTTTTTGGTATCCCGATGTGCAGTCTTCCGCGGGCGCCTGCTGACAGGGGATCGCTGCGGTCCCGACCTCCTCGCCGGCAGTGCCACTATTGCATCCATTTCAATCTGCACATCCAGTGGAAGCTTTGCAGCCTGCAATGTAGTCCTTGCAGGGGGGTACTGTGGAAAGTATTTCTCGTAGACTTCATTGAATCTGGCAAAGTCATCAATATCCGCAAGATAACACGTTACCTTTAGCACGCAGTCCATGTCCGCCCTTGCCTCTTCAGTAATGATCTTAATCGTGTTCAGTACAGCTTCTGTCTCTTCTTCAATGGTCCCCCGGACAAGCTCGCCTGTCATATGATCAACCGGCACCTGTCCTGAGAGATACAGGAGTCCGTCATGAATTACCGCCTGCGAGTACGGTCCTTTGGGTTCCGGGGCCCTGTCCGTAAAAAATACTTTCTTGCCAGCCATAATGTATACTCCTCGATGATTTTCTTGCCTGGTGCAGCTCTGTTATGTATCGCAATAATGCCTGCTCACTAGCGTACAACATCGGCAAAAGAGTTGACAATCCAGTCATATGGGTCGGCCGGTTCATTGCGAACGTGGCTGATTGCAGAACTATCTGGCGTTTTTACTTTGAAAGGCAAAAAAAGATGCAGAAAAAGGGCTGACCTTTCTTTGTCAGCCCTTTTTCATCTGATTACTTTTTTGTCTTTGTGCTCTTTTTGGTTTTCTTCGGAGCACCCGTTGAACCGGACGTCTTTTTGGTCTTCTTGGGACCGCATGTACCACACCCCATTTTCCTTCCTCCTTTCAAGGAATACTTGCATTCCCTTTCCGTAAATGATAAGTTATTTTTATTTTAACACTTGATTATTTATTGTCAACTGATACAATCTTCTTAAGAAAGGAGGCGTACAATGGGAGTAAAGAATGTTGGTGAAAATTATACCTGTACAATTTGCGGCAATGAAGTCACGGTAACAAAGGCAGGCGGCGGAGAACTGGTGTGCTGTGGTGAGCCAATGAAAAAAATATCCGGGTAGGAGGTACATATGGCAAAATCAATCCGAGGAACAAGGACCGAACAAAATCTTTTAAAGGCCTTTGCCGGCGAGTCGCAGGCGAGAAACAGGTATACCTATTTTTCGAGTGCCGCAAAAAAGGAAGGGTATGAACAGATTGCGGCTTTTTTTCTTGAAACCGCTGATAACGAAAAAGAACATGCAAAGGTTTTTTTTAAATATCTTGAAGGCGGAGACCTGGAAATTACGGCCGCCTATCCTGCCGGCATTATAAAGGGAACAAAGGAAAATCTCAATCATGCCGCTGCGGGCGAGCATCTTGAGTGGACAACATTGTATGCTGATTTCGAAAACATTGCCAGAGATGAAGGGTTTCCGGACATAGCAGAATCTTTTCATCAGATTGCCCGCGTTGAAAAGTTTCATGAATCCCGGTTTAGAAAGTTATCATCTAATATTCATGATGGTGCGGTGTTTAAGAAAAAGACAGATACAAAGTGGCACTGCAGAAATTGCGGCTACATCCATGAAGGCCCGGAAGCACCGCCTGAATGTCCTGCATGTAAACACCCGCAGGCCCATTATGAGGAACTTGCAGAGAACTACTGATCGTTTCCTCTTTCAGAGGAATGATCTGTTCTCCCGGGAAAACAAACCGGTTATTCGCCATGGCTGTTATGATGTCGTTTCGCCTGCAAAGAGTTCGTTCAGTACTTCATCTATCTGCTGAAGCGTCATCCTGCCATTATCCAGAAAAATTCTGCCGATAAGTCTGTGGGGCCTGGCGGCAAGATCATCATCTACTTGTTCCAGTAATGCTTCTTTTACCTGTTCGGCCGTTACATACCCTTTTTCTACAGCTATCTGACCAAATCTCGGACAATATTTCTCTGATAGCTCTCTGTCAATTTCATTTGCCATCTCTTACTTCCTCCTGTTCAATAATGAATATATAAATATTTTTCCTTTAATCTGCATGATAGCTCTTCTCCTGAAATCCGGAATGCCGGATCACCTCCCTCATGAAAGCTCCCTGAATACCAATATGTCTTTATCTCATTAAACGGTATACAGATCGAATAACTTTAACAAAAACGCAGATCTCCGCAATCAGAATAACAACAAAAATCACCCTGTCATGAATATTGTTACAGGAATTTTCACCATTGTTATGCAGTGATGATGAGAGAAATCCAGGCTTCATCCCGAAGTCAATGAACTAAAGTTCCCGCGGTAATGGGACGAGGAGATAGGTAGATCAGGGGAGAGCAGTGAGAAACCCGTGAAACTGCCGGAATAAGATGAATATTTCATAAGCGCATAAACGCTGTATCCGTCGTGCACGATAGAACTATTAACAGGCCCCCCTGTCATTATTATTGAATTACATCGGAGGATAATAAGTAATGGATCTCGCTACCATTATTGGAATAACAGGAGGATTTGTCCTGATCCTCGGATCAATAATGCTTGGCAGCCCTTTGATGACTTTTTTCAATCTTCCGGGGCTCCTCATTGTAGCAGGAGGGACAATCATGGCAACACTTATCATGCAGAAACTGCCCGTTGTCCTCGGCGCGGTGAAAATAGCCATGAACGCCTTTTTCGATAAAGGAGAACAGCCGAAGAAGTTGATTGAGCAGATTGTGTCTCTTGCCGGCAAGGCGAGAATGGGCGGCATGCTTTCACTGGAAAATGAAAAAATAAACAATGATTTTCTTGCCCGCGGAATAAGAATGGCCGTGGACGGCATTGAGCCCGGAGAGATTATCACCACCATGAAGATAGAGATTGACTCTCTCCTGAACAGACATGAAACCGGGCACAGGGTCTTCAAATTTATGGGTGCAACGGCACCTGCAATGGGAATGATCGGGACGCTCATCGGGCTGGTCCAGATGTTACGATCATTAAGTGAACCGGCAAGTATCGGTCCTGCCATGGCCGTTGCTCTGTTGACAACGTTCTATGGGGCGGTCCTTGCGTTCTTACTATTTAATCCAATAGCCGAAAAGCTGGAAGACAGGACAAAAAATGAAGAGATTCTCCTGCAGATAATAATAAGCGGCATCGAAGGAATTACAAAAGGGACCAGCCAGTCAGTCCTTGAAGACAAACTGGCAGCATTTCTCTCACCAAAATCCAGGATTAACAAATAGCCATGGGCAGAAAGAGCAGATCGGAAAGGGGGAGCAGCGCACCTGCGTGGATGGCAACGTTCGCTGATATGATGAGCCTTTTGCTGACTTTTTTTGTGCTTCTTTTATCATTTGCCGAAATGGACATTGTCAAATTCAAAGATGCAATGGGATCAATCAATGAAGCGCTCGGGTTTATGCGGACCGGAAAAACAATGTTTCATCATTCTTCCCGGCCGGCCCCGTTTGACAGGCCGATCACACCCGCTGAG
This sequence comes from Thermodesulfovibrionia bacterium, assembly GCA_041629615.1. Lineage (GTDB taxonomy): Bacteria > Nitrospirota > Thermodesulfovibrionia > UBA6902 > UBA6902 > JBFKMY01. Next base: position 4,264 of record JBFKMY010000014.1, read on the forward strand.
CCAAAATCATCTCAAAAGGCAATACTGAAGGAGTTAGAGGAATTCATAATAAAAAACGGGCTCAATAGTACTATGGAGGTCGCGGATTCGGAACGGGGTGTTATCTTGAACGTGAGGGGGAAAATGATTTTTAAGCCGGGAACAGCAGATCTGACGTATGAGTCCATGCCTGTCCTTGAAAAGATATCGGAGCTCATGAAAAAATATCCGGGCAGGGTTTCTATTGAAGGACACACAGACAATATCCCGATTACCAGCAGCACCTACTCTTCAAACTGGGAACTTTCGACTGCCAGGGCATATGCAGCACTGAAGCATTTGCATGAAAGAGGAAAAATAAGTGTAAAGAGCATCCATATAGCAGGATATGGAGATTTACAGCCGCTGATTTCAAACGATACGCCGGAAGGCCGGGCAAAAAACAGAAGAGTAGAATTTGTCTTTTATAAATAGTCAGTCAATTTCGATCAACCTGTAGGGAAAACTCCCGAGCCCGATTTTCCGGGCATGTTCAAATTCATGCAGATGCGCTTTAATTCTTCCGCCCCTTGAGAAGATGTCCCGCTCTACGGTCAGCATATCAAAACATGCCTTGTCAACGGCCAATACATCCCCTGACGCAAGGATTCCTGCATCTTGCGCTATTCCGGGATCGTCACCTGCAATGCAGTCACATTCCGCCGTCACATCAAAGACGAAATTAATAAATAGTTTTCTCCTGATCATGGACAGAATACCGCAGGCATATTCAGCCATTCTTTCAACGAATATTTCCGCATCCTCCTCCCAGTTAATGGAGACAGCATCAAGCTTGCACGCAGAGATGCATTCGCAGCAGCCGACACATATCCCTGCGTTGATAAAAGCCGTCCCGCTGGTTTCCGATATCGCCGAAACAGGACAGTGCTCCATACAGGTCCCGCAGAGAGTACACTTCTCGGGATTGATAAAGGGCTTAAGGGATGAATGCTGAATCTGTTTCCCTGCCCGTGATGCCATGCCCATGGCCACATTTTTCATGGAACCGGCAAACCCGGACATGATATGCCCGGTAACGTGTGACAGGACTATGAGGTCCTCCATGACGCTGATAAGAGAAGGGATCTTTATTTCCTGAATATTCGTGAAATCCACTTTTACGGCCCGCGAATCGGTCCCGAATACGCTGTCGGCTATAATATAGGGACACCCGAGTTTTTCCGGGGTAAATCCCTTCCGGTATGCAAGGTTTAGATGGTCAACTGCATTCTGTCTCTGGCCGCTGTATATAACGTTTGTGTCAAATACAAAAGGCTTTGCTCCCTGTGTCTTCAGCTTCTCGACCAGGACGCGCACGAGTTCTGGTTTTAAATAACCCGTACTGTTACTGTCTCCCACCGTCAATTTGATCCCCACATATGAATCTTTCCCGAATTGCTTTACATCCCTTTCGATTCCCTGTAAAAGGCTCCTGAAACAGTCTGACCGGCCCTGCCCTTTTTTGAGTGCACTGAAATACACGTCAGGCTTCATCTCTTGCCCCGCCCGGCCCTGCTCACCTTATATTTTTTAACAAACCGTACAGGATTGTAGGACATCTTTGCTCGTCTCAACCCCTCGATCCCCAGGTCCTGTTCACGATTTACAAATCTGCAGTCACCTGCCTCATGCATCAGGAACTCCTGATTAATCACCTGGTAAAGGCCGGGCAGGCCGGCATGCGCTTTCTCAATATGGATAACAAATGTATCGGGAAGCAACTTCTCACCCAGCGTCAGGGCCGCTATTTTGTTGTCAACCCTTACTATCCCCCCCCTGATATCGAGTGACTCAAAATTATTCAGCATCTCCAGTATGGCGCAGCGCTCCCTGTGCAGCCCGTAGTACTTATGGCATTCCCGTACCTCACACCAGTGGTGTTCAAAGGCAAGGCATTCATCAATCAGATCAGCGGTAAGCGTACTATATTTATATTCATGGGAATTCCTGAATTTGTTTGCCTTGTTCTTCTTGTCATGAAATTTTCTGCCTTTGAGCTCGCTCAGTTCCTGAACGTCATAGACGTAATCAAAATGACTGCGCTCTTCCGTGAGTACAAATCTTTCGTCATTCATTAAATGGGTTGTCACAAAACTTTCGGGTATCCTCTCGAAACAGGATTCACCGGGATACGCATCAAGATAATCAAGCCCCTCGCCCAGAACAGCGGATGTCTCTTTGTCTCCCACGGGACAGAAAAGTGAAACCCGTTCCGTGTCTTTAAGGATCATCAAATTGCCTTTAAGCAGTGACAGTTTAAAATTATAGGCATCTCTGAAGGAAAACAGATTTGTGAACGTGTATTCCGATGCTTCCAGAGGATAGCTGGACAGATATTCATTAATACTCTCCCGTGAGGCAAGGTCTATCTCCCTGAACTGAGGAAACTCCGGCAGTATCATAACGTTCATTATATCTTAAAAGGAAAAGACATGTGGTATTTTGTGTTGTCGCACCTGACACTACGGTTGAGGCAAAAAGAATACAATGCACTTTGCGCAATAACGGGATGCTCTATTCGTGGTGCATTTTTCTCCTCATATGTTTTTCTTGCAGGACGCACTTAAATGAAACATCCACCGGCTCTATATTGATATTGTCCCACATGAGGCAGTAGAACTCCTGTTCCTCTGTGTAAAAATGGTGTGTGCCAGGGTCAATCATTCCCTGTCCCATTTTGACCCCCTTCCGGGAGACAGGATAGTGAATGTCCTCTACACCGTGATAATGAATATTAAAGTTTACAAAGTCAGAGGCATTAAAATCATAGTCAAATACCATTCCCGGGGGCAATTCGATACATTCTTCACGTGAACCCGAAGGTCCTATAGTAAATTGATCATGCACTACATTGCTCCCGGATTGTTTTTGTAAAATCTCTGAAGTTTTATCTCCTGAGGTAGAACAACCGGATACCGTCAGACTAAGGGCGCTCATTAAAATAAATGTCTATAAAGGATTCAATTGGCCCCTCCTCTCTCGTTTTCTTATATAATAGCAATTCCTGTTAAATGAGTCCCCAATTTTTAGATTAAAGAATGCTGTCATTGCCTAACGCCCATATTTCTGATACCATATTTCTTACATAACCTGATATTTCTAATAATTAATTTATATCAGCAAAATAATAATAACGCTTGCGTCAGGAGGACTTATAGAAATGCCTGATATCAGACTGGAAAACATCAAGCCTGCAGCAGCAAAAAGGATAAAACCTTTTTTTGATGAAATTCTCGGCACCTCCATGGATAAAATTCATTCCCTCCATGTAACCGGCACTGCACTGAGCGATGACTTTGATGACAGGGATTCCACGGTCAATTCCGTCATCGTTCTGAAAGAAATGGACCTGAAGTTCCTTGAGTTGCTTGCCCCTCTTGGCAAAAAATACCGCAAAACCAGAGTAGCGGCACCACTCATTATGACCCCTCATTATATCCGGAACTCTCTGGATGTATTTCCCGTTGAGTTTCTGAATTTCAAACTCTTTCACGCAACGGTTTTCGGAGAAGACATATTCAGGGACATAATAGTTGACAGAATGCATCTGAGACATCAGTGTGAAAGGGAACTCAAAGTCAAGCTTATAGGCCTGAGGCAGGGCTACCTCTCGTCTCTGGGGGACAGAAAAATACTGACCGAGGGGTTTGTTAATTCCATGAGCCAGTACATACCCCTTTTTCGCAGCATTATTGTCCTGTTTGACAAAGAACCGCCGGTAAGACACGGAGAGGTCATAAAAGCCCTGGCTGAAGCAGTACCGGTAAATACGGGCGTGTTCGCCGAAGTCCTGAAAGAAAAACACGAGAAGGTCAAACTCTCTATTGAAAAGCTGAATACAATATTCGAAGATTATTATTCAGCCACCGAATTGTTAGGGAAAGTCATAGATGATATACAGGAATAAGCCTCTGGCCCTGTTTGTCGGTGTATGCATTATTCTGTTTGCATTTTCGTCATCCGGTGAAATTGTCATTCCCGGGAGGCCTGCAAATCATGTTGTCGACCTGGCAGGTATTATTGACGCCCCTGTCGAAGCCGGTCTCAACAGATACCTGCTTGAGCTTGAGCAGAAAACAACGGCCCAGATGGTCATACTCACCATAAACAGTCTTGAGGGGGAATCACTGGAGGACCTCTCAATCAGGATAGCTCATGATACATGGAAACTGGGACAAAAGGGGAAAGACAACGGGATACTCCTCCTTGTCTCACTGCAGGACCGGAAATACAGATTCGAGACAGGGTATGGTATTGAGGGCATCATCCCTGACAGCCTTGCAGGGACCATCGGAAGACAGTATCTCGTGCCCTATTTTAGACAGGGCGATTATTCCAGCGGCATAGCAGCAGCAACGCTGGCAGTTATAAACACCATCGCTGACAATGCCGGCGTAGAAATTGCCGGCATGCCAAAAATGGGGGCCCCTTCTCCCTCCCCTGAGAACAGGACGGGACAAAAAAAGCCCACACTTATGGGCAAGGTATTCAGTATACTCTTCTTTATTGGACTGGTCTATTTATTCATTAAACACCCCAGACTATTGCTATTATTATTTATGATGAACATGCTGGGCGGCGGGAGAAGAAGCGGCTGGGGAGGCGGAGGAGGCTTTGGTGGCGGCGGAAGTTTCGGCGGTGGAGGCGGAGGCGGTTTCGGTGGAGGAGGTGCATCAGGGGGATGGTAAGAAAGCAGCATCAAGCTGTCGGCACTCAGCTGTCAGCGGTCAGAAGCAGAAAAAGCTTCGTTCGAAGAAGGGCGGAGTATCTATAACACATAACACATGTAAGGAGGAATCAACATGTCAAAGGGATTAAAAGTTGCACTGATTGTCGTAGGAATTGTTGTTCTCATCGGTTTTATGACATTCGGCTGGATCCGCAGCGGATATGACCGTGTCATAACCATGGATGAAAATATCAAGGGCTCATGGGCACAGGTGGAAAACCAGCTGAAGCGACGTTATGACCTGATCCCTAACCTTGTGGAAACGGTGAAAGGATACGCATCACACGAAAAAGAGCTCTTTGAAAATATTGCAAACGCACGAACAAAATACTTCCAGTCAGACAGTGTAAAGGGTAAAATAGAGGCCTCAAACCAGCTTGAAGGGTTCCTCTCAAGACTGCTTGTGCTGCGTGAAGCATATCCCCAGCTCAAGGCCAACGAATCTTTTTTAAAACTTCAGGACAGTCTTGAGGGAACGGAAAACAGGATTGCCGTTGAACGCAAACGGTATAACGATGCGGTTCAAATGCTCAACACCTATATAAGAACGTTCTTTGGCAGGTTCTTTGCAAGCTTTGCAGGGGTATCAAGCGCTGAGTACTATGAAGTCCCTGAAGCTGAACAGGGGGTACCGCAGGTCACGTTTCAATAATAAGTCCGAGAGACGCAGGGGAAAGGACTGTTCTTCACGGCAGTGAAAATCAGGGTGGAATCACACAGCGGCTGACCCTGGCGGGGTCAGCCGAAACGATTATTACACTACAAAACAATGAATCAGAAATACGCTCCATTTATTTTTGCATCGATCATGGCCCTTGCCATGGGTTTTTTTATGTCACTCTTTTTGACCTGGATAAATACTGGTTTTCATGAAGGCTTTCTTTTACGGTGGATGAAGGCATTTGGAGTCGGTATCTGTGTCGCCTTTCCCATTTCACTGATCATAGCGCCAATTGCGCAGAGGTTAGTCATACTGATTATAAAAGACAATGATAACAGCCGCCACTCTGATGTGTAATAATATTCTCGCGGTCCCGGACTATTTCCGGGGCCGATAGCTGAGCATCGATGTCTCTGTCTCCGAATAGGACAATTATCAGGAAAACTATATTTCCGGGAGAATCCCCTTCATGAAAAAGCTGTTGTGTATCGTCATGATGGTTTTTATTTTCGAAGCAGAAGGTTTTTCCGCGAATACCCGCGGTCAAAAGGACAGGGCACATTTTAATGCAGGGACCAGTTTTAGATTTGAAGTCAAGGTAGGAGCCGGTATAATGACAGGAGATACTACGTACCAGATCGGCGGCAGGGCAGACTATTCAGACGGGACCAGCGATTCCCTCCATTTTCCGATAAGTGAACTGGAATTCCCTTTAGACGTATTTATGGCATCTGTCAACGCAACCGCAGAGATCAGGAACAAATGGATTCTCAGCCTGGAGGCAAGGAAAAATATCACCGATGACGCCGGGAAAATGGAAGATTCAGACTGGGGGACCTATTATCTGGACGGCTGCTGGTCCTGCAGTGCAGGGTCACTTGATATTTATTCAGAAAGCGATGCCCAGCTTGACGCGTTTATCATGGACATCAATGTGCGGTACAGGTTCTACAGAGGTCCTCGATGGTCTTTTTTTGCCGGTCTTGGGAATAGATATGAGAAATATACATTCGATGTCAGCAATTTAGAGCAATGGTATCCTTCCAGTCAAGCGTACCTGGGATATGAGACATCCCCTTTGATAGTCGATGGACTGGTGCTGAAATACGACATTACGTATATTATTCCTTACGCAGAGGTCGGCGCATCAATCAGGCCTGGCAGCAGATTTATCATGGATGCGCGCTGGGGCTTCTCTCCATACGTACGTGTAGAAGATAAGGACAATCATATATTAAGAGACAAGGTATCAGATGGAGATCTTACCGGCTTTTCCGGATTACTTTCTCTTGAAGGGCGTTACCATTATACAAAACACCTGTTCTCAACCCTCTCAATAAGTTACCGGCATGTCTTTGCCGAAGGGACACAGAAACAGTTTTTCCGGGGTGAGCCCTATGCTGAAATTGATCAGGAGATTGAGAGCCATCAGGGCCTGCTCTTTCTCATGGCAGGATATTTATTTTAAAATGTACGGAAAAAACTGCCCCTTCTTAGTTCTCCCCGTCAAAAGTAGATGGTAATCATCCTGAAAAGGGGCCGTACGGTAATTTCATCGGGCGCAAGGTAATTATTTCTGTCTCTGTCCAGGCCGATAAACGCTTCTTCAATATTGGAGTGTTTATCCGCATAATCTGAAAATTCAAAAAAAGTAATCCTTCTGTCTTTGTCTTTATCAAGTCTTTTAAATAACGCACTGTGTCTGTCCAGTTCTTCAACGTTATCAAGACTCGCCCATTCCGACGAAGTTATTTCCCTGTTATCATCGGCGTCCAGCTTTTTAAAGGCGTTCCTCTTCATGTCTTCAGAAAATTCATTCCGGTCAATCTTTCCGTCCTTGTCCAGGTCCAGGCTCCTGAATAATTCATGCAAGGCCTGACTTTCCGGAGCCGCAAGATATACAAAGGCCATTATCAGGACGGCAGAGACATTTTTTATTATCGATTTCATAAACTCCCCCTTTACTCCTCTTTAGATCCGGATCTCCCTTTCCACAGGAGCGACATGAGACACTTCCGTCATGTATGATCAAAAATTCACATCCTCACACGTGTTCCGGGAATGGCCTGTCACTGGTGCGGGATGTCTTCCCTCTCCTCAATTATCATATCACGTTCACACTGTTTCGTACAGTTTGAGACATGTCCGCAGACCTGATATACGGCCTTTTAAATCCGCAAAAAAACCGGGACAGCGTCCCCTGTACGAATTCAGAGAGAAAATATTTTTTCCCGCGATAAAAAAAGGTTGATAAATTATGAAAAAAAGTGCAGATTATTACATGTAGCAAAAAACTTTAATTCTTTATAAGGAGGGAGTTAATGCCAAAGAAGAAAGCCGCAAAAAAAGCCGCTGCAAAAAAGAAGACAAAGAAAAAAGTTGCAAAGAAAAAAGTAGCTAAAAAGAAAGTCGCCAAGAAGAAAGTAGCTAAAAAGAAAGTCGCCAAGAAAAAAGTAGCCAAGAAGAAAGTCGCCAAGAAGAAAGTCGCCAAGAAGAAAGCCAAGAAAAAAACCGTAAGGAAAAAAAGAGCACCCAATCCTGCATTCATGAAACCAATGCAGATCAGTGGCAGTCTCGCGGCCATAGTAGGCAGCAAACCGATCCCACGGTCGGAAGTTACCAAAAAGCTCTGGGCATATATTAAGAAGAACAAGCTGCAGGACACTAAAGATAAGAGGATGATCAATGCCGATGCCAGCCTGAAGGTTGTTTTCGGAGGAAAAAACCAGGTATCCATGTTTGAGATGACCAAACTGGTCAGCAAGCATTTAAGCTGATAAAGCGGGAACGACCGGCAGTCATTACAGAGAGAGATTTTTTGTAAAGAGGATTATATCCCTCTGTATTTCACAAAGCGGGCGAGGACAACCCTCACCATATGTGAGGGTTGCTGACGTATGCATATAAGGGCGAGAGAACCTCGCCCTTACTTTTTCTTCCTTTCAGACTTATATGTACGGCACATTTCTGAATGTGCCGTACGCGCCTCCCCTGGTCGCCTGTCATTCTTGATATGTTTTTACTGTGTAAATACACCTGCTGAATTGCTATCTGCGGTCAAAAAGTGAAAAGGACAATCATGCAGCGGATTATTGAAAAAGCAGGCCCCGGCTAACGGGGACTGCTTCTCAGGATTACAATCTTTCGATATTCGTCGCCTTGGGACCTTTATCGCCTTCAATGACATCAAAACTTACCTTGTCCCCTTCGGTAAGGTTTTTGAAACCATCGCCCTTGATCTCGGAATAGTGGGCAAAAACATCAGGACCACCATCATCCTGGGTTATAAAACCAAAACCCTTGGACTCGTTGAACCATTTTACCGTTCCGTTTGCCATACGTATTTTCCTCCTTGCTTAATACACTGAACTCCATATGAATCCAGCTTTAAATGAATAAGGCCACAAAGTTAAAAGTCTTTGTGGCCATGCATAGTACAAAAACTCCTGAAACTTCTTATCAATGATGCCATCTTTTATTCTGAAAAGTCAATTAATTTTTGGTGCCTTTGTCCTTGGATGCAAGAGTGTGCTCCTCCTGTGGTATACTCAAATCTGCCCTGCACGCACAACGGATCAGCGGATCTGCCGAAGAAAGGATTTGAAACAGGATGAGCAATGAAGCAAACAAGATTATTTACTCCATGGTCGGAGTCAGCAGGTATTACCATAAGAAGCCCGTTTTAAAGGATATCTATCTGTCGTACTTCTACGGAGCAAAGATCGGAGTAATCGGTTTAAACGGGTCAGGAAAAAGTTCCCTGCTCCGCATCCTTGCGGGTGTGGACAGAGAATTTAACGGAGAAACAGTCCTGTCCCCGGGTCATACCATAGGCTTCCTCTCGCAGGAGCCGGAGCTGGATGATAACAGGACTGTGCGGGAGGTTGTTGAAGAAGGGGTACAGGAAACGGTTGATGCCCTCAATGAATACAACCGTATTAATGAAAAATTCTCTGAACCCATGTCCGATGAAGCAATGAACAAACTTATTGAACGTCAGGGTGAGGTTCAGGAAAAACTGGATGCCCTTGATGCCTGGGACCTCGATTCTCGTCTGGAGATGGCCATGGACGCACTGCGCTGTCCTCCCGGTGATACGCCGGTCAAGGTCCTCTCAGGAGGGGAAAGACGTCGTGTTGCTCTATGCAGGCTGCTCCTGCAAAAACCGGACATCCTCCTTCTGGATGAACCTACAAACCACCTCGATGCTGAGACAGTGGCATGGCTCGAACACCATTTGCAGAGCTATCCGGGGACTATCATTGCAGTTACCCATGACCGCTATTTTCTTGATAATGTCGCAGGCTGGATCCTGGAACTGGACCGGGGAGAGGGGATTCCATGGAAAGGGAATTACTCTTCCTGGCTGGAGCAGAAAAAAAACCGCCTTCATCAGGAAGAAAAGTCCGAGAGTGAAAGGCAGAAGACCCTGCAGCGCGAGCTTGAGTGGATTCAGATGTCCCCGAAGGGGCGTCGTGCAAAATCCAGGGCGCGCATCAACTCCTATGAAGCACTCCTCCGTCAGGATTGCGAAAAAAGTGCACGAGACCTCGAAATATATATTCCTCCCGGGCCACGCCTGGGTACTGTTGTCATTACTGCCGACAATGTGAGCAAGGCATACGGAGACACAATTCTTATGGAAGCAATGACCTTCTCGCTCCCTCCAGGCGGGATTGTCGGAATCATCGGGCCAAATGGTGCAGGAAAGACGACCCTTTTCCGGATGATCACCGGGCAGGACGTGCCTGATTCCGGCACCTTTAAGACAGGAGAAACGGTAAAACTCGCATATGTTGACCAGAGCCGTGATGATCTCCAGCCGGACAGGACTGTCTGGGAAGTAATATCCGGTGGAGAGGATATTGTCCAGCTGGGAAAAAGGCAGGTGAATTCACGTGCCTATGTTGCGCGCTTTAATTTCTCCGGCAGCGATCAACAGAAAAAGGTTTCACAGTTGTCCGGCGGTGAAAGAAACCGTGTCCACATGGCCCGAATGCTTAAGGAGGAGGCAAATGTCCTTCTGCTGGACGAACCCACCAATGACCTTGACGTCAATACCATGCGCGCCCTGGAAGAGGCACTCGAAAATTTTGCAGGCTGTGTCGCTGTTATAAGCCATGACAGATGGTTCCTTGACCGCATAGCTACCCATATACTGGCCTTTGAAGGCGACAGCAGGGTGGTCTGGTTTGAGGGGAATTACTCAGAGTATGAGGCAGACAGGAAGACCCGTCTCGGCGCTGCTGCAGACCAGCCCCACCGCATCAAATACCGGCATTTAACCAGAGACTAATATCACGTCTGCACTGTCCTGTATAGTTCAATTTCGAAGTCCCATGATAATGTGGTAAAATAGTAAATAACTCATTACTGTCATCAAAACCGTAAAGAGAAAAAAATTGTAACAGGCATGTATCCGAAAAAATGAAAGAATGCCCTCGCTGCGGGAAAAAATTCAACTGGCTGCAAAGAGCTACCGGCGAAAACAGGGAACATCTCAGGTACTGTTGTCATCCCAAGAAAGAGGCCGATGACAGGACGTTAGCTGCTGCATGCAGGGGCTGTCCCGCAGGCTGTTTTGATGGAATTTATACGGACCAGGAAAAAGACCGGCGGCACCGCAAAAAAAACGGCCCGGGGAATGCCTCTTCATAGATTTTGACCGAGCAATCTGGGGCCGTCCTTAAAGAGAATTTCCATTTTATTGACGTGAATAACGGACAAGACGATCCCGATGCCAAATTGAGGATGGTCTATGAGCTCGTCTTTTTCAAAACTCCCGTTCATCATGTATTTTTTAGCATTCCCGGGAGTTCCGTCTGTCAACCGGGATAAATACTCTTCATATGTTGCCTGTTTCGTTCGCGCCCTCCGGGGCGAGGTCTTTGATTTTGCCACTCTTTTTTCAGCCTGTTGAGCACGATAGTTATGTTGTCCATTACAGGTATTACATTTCACTCTTTTCGGTACATTATCAACCATGGCCACAATGGTGTGGCCCAGTTCCAGTTTACATTTGGTACACCATGCTTCGATCTCTCCGCCTGCAGCGTAATTACTATTCATATGGTTATCCCTATACGTTATGATGTTTATATTTGAAAATTGATTTGTGCCTATAGTAACCTATATTCATTCAAATTGACCACCTCTTGATACGAATTCCTGCTCCTCTGCCATTTTTGAATTCACCCGGCACGGAGCCAGCTGCTTCTGTGTGAGAATGGAAAGCAGGCAACTGCGAAGGAATGATTTTATTTATTACAATTATTCACTTATAAGATTGCCTGGTTTAATGAAGAAAATATGACAGGTCGCATGCACAGAAAAACACATGTCTCACCCTATATCACCCCT
>JBFKMY010000015.1:0-16021 GCA_041629615.1 Thermodesulfovibrionia bacterium
GCAGGCTCTTTTATATATTGATAAAGACCTTCCTTCGCCCGGGAAAGAAAACAGCGGTGATTTTCAGGATAAAAGCATGGATGTTATTCAGAGGCTCATACAGGCATCACGGGGGAGGGCGCTCGTGCTCTTTACCTCCCATGCCCATTTGCGTCTTGCCTCGGAAAATATAAAGACCGTTTACCCGTTCAAGTCTCAGGGTGATATGCCCCCGGCACGGCTCATCGAGTGGTTTAAGAAGACGCCACATTCCGTTCTTCTCGCTACCGCGACCTTCTGGCAGGGCATCGACATAAAGGGGGAAAAACTGAGTATGGTGATTATTGTCAAGCTGCCCTTTGGATCGCCCGGAGACCCTGTGTATGACGAGAAGTGCGGAAGGCTCGGAGACCGGTGGTTTTCAGATCTGGCCCTGCCATCTGCCATCATGACGCTGAGACAGGGAATCGGGAGGCTCATACGGGGAACGGACGACCACGGGGTGAATGCCATACTCGATCCACGGCTGATGAGCAGCACTTATGGAAAAAGGATCATATCATCTCTTCCGGAAATGAACATTGTCCATTGTATGAAAGATGTTGAGGATTTCTTTAAAACTATTCCGGGAAATGAAGTATCTTATTGTTATGAGGGGTGCCTGCAAGCGCCATGAATGCACACGAAATATATTAATAAATATATGGTAAAATCAGGAAATATTGAATTCTCCGGGAGAGATAAACACTCTGCAGGACAAGTGCTCATAATCAAGGAGTGAATAAATGATTCTCTATCTGGTGCAGCATGCAGAGGCCAGAAGCAAAGAGGAAGACCCCTCTCGCAGCCTGTCGGACGAGGGGAGAGAAAATATCAGGAAAGTAGCAGAATTTGTGAAGGGAATGAGCATTGAGGTTCGTCAAATCCTGCACAGCGGGAAGATGAGGGCACTTCAGACTGCGCAGATACTGGAAAAATATATTCATTCGGAAAGGGGTGTCGCAGAAACTGACGGACTGGCGCCTATGGATGACCCCGCGATATGGTCTGTGCGTCTTGCCCGGATGAGTGAGAATACCATGATCGTAGGCCATATGCCGCATTTGGGTAAACTTGCATCGCTCCTCCTCTGCGGAAGTACGGAGAAAGATATTATTTCCTTTCAAATGGGAAAGGTCCTTTCTCTGAAACGAAACCCTGACGGAAGCTGGATGGTTGAGTGGATATTAAGACCCGGGATGTTTACGTAATCATGACAGCAGACATTGGCGTACTTATCGCAGGGGTTGCATTAAGCGGAGTTTTTACGGGTCTCATTGTGTACATTATTCTTTCTAAAAAGGCGGCGCACTTTGCGGGACAGGCACGAAGTGCGGAGGCAGTAAATAATGAATTGAGGCAGCAGCTTGATCAAAAAACCAGTGAACTGGGTCAGGCACTGAGCGATTTTCAGGCCGAATCACAGGTGCGTGCTGCATCGGAGGCCAAATATCATGAGGCGGAAAGGAACCTCCGGACCATGGAAAAAGAACTGGTGGATAAATTCAGTACGATTTCACTGGATGCCCTCTCAAAGAACTCCGCCGAGTTTTTAAAGCTTGCCCAGGAAAAGCTGAAGTCCCAGACCGTGGAGGGGATAAAAGACCTTGAGGGCAAGAAAGAACTTATCGACAAAAGCCTGACTGAAATGGACAGGACCCTTTCCGATGTGAAACAAAAGATAGAAGCAGTGGGCAGGGGCAACGTCGAAGTCTCAACACTCATTAAAAAGCATGAGGATGTAACGCAGAGGCTTAAAGATACAACGGACCATCTCAAACAGGCCCTCTCCAGCTCAAAAAAGAGGGGGGAATGGGGAGAGCGGATGGCAGAGGACATTATTAACCTTGCGGGAATGGTTGAGGGCGTGAACTATATAAAGCAGAAGACCCTTGAAGGCTCATCAGGCCGGCCTGACTATACGTTTTTTATGCCCAACCGCCTGAAGATAAACATGGACGTCAAATTCCCTCTGGACAACTATATGCAGTATCTCAATGCTGAATCCGACCATGACAGAAAACGCTACAGGGACGAGCTGCTCAGAAACGCACGGCTGATGATAAGGCAGGTAACAAACCGTGAATACATTAATCCCTCTGACAACACGGTCGACTATGTTATCGTATTTATCCCGAATGAACAGATATACAGTTTCATTAACGAGTCGGATCCGGCAATCATGGATGAAGCCCTGAAGCAGAAAGTTGTTCTCTGCTCCCCCTTTACCCTGTACGCGGTGCTGGCGGTTATCCGGCAGGCGGTAGAGAATTTTAATCTGGAAAAGACAGCTGCTGAAATGATCAAACTCCTTGGTGAGTTTTCCAAGCAGTGGAACGCCTACAAGGATAAATTCAGGATCATGGGCGACAGGCTGGATGCTGCAAGGAAGGAATACGATTCCCTGGTAACCACGAGGAGCAACATGCTGGAGAGGCCGCTTAAAAAGATGGACGAATTGAGGAAGCAGAAGGCCATATCCTTTGAAGAAGAAATGAGTCTGGACGACACGAAAGTGACTGAATAACTGTATGCACCCTTATACCTTTTCCAGAACAACTCTAATCAGGACAATGGATCAACGGGATTCATCTGGCAGTTTACAAACTTTTTACCAAAAAAAGGAGGACGCCATGTCAGAGAAATTGAGTCACGAGGAATTTGTAAAAAAGGCCATCGTAAGTCTCAGGAAAGAAGGGTATAAGGGGATCCATACCGTCTATTCCGGCTTTAACAGTGCCTTTAAGAAATACTATGATAATGTAAATCCCATTGATGTTACCAATAAACTTGCCCAGGAAGGGAAGATCGTTTTACGGCCTGTCAAAGGCGGGGTAATGCTGTATCTGCCGGAAGATGCGCCTGCAACAAAAGACGTAGGGGATGATGCATTAAAAAAGATGGGGCTCTGAAGAGCGTTGCGCAGGGGCGGGCGCTGCCCCGCTCCATGGTTGAAAGGGGGATTAATGTATGGCTACTCTTCTTGAACAGGCAAAAGAAATCAGGAAGGTTTGGAGCGCCTATCAATCCTCACGGGTATTGATTACGGCAAACAACTACAGGGTCTTTGATTACCTGGAAAAGCCGAAGAAGGCGGCAACGCTGGCAGGAGAGTTGAAGACGGACCAAAGGGCCACGGAGATCTTCCTTGACGCACTCACAAGTATTCAGCTGCTTAAAAAGAAGAAGGACACCTATATCAATTCCCCTGTTGCTTCCCGATTTCTTGTTTCCGGCGGGCAGTACTATCAGGGGGATATTATCAGGCATGTAGACAGCATGTGGCAGAGCTGGTCGAATCTTGATACAGTCCTTAAGACAGGCAGGCCTGAACGGGGTGCGCGGAACCACAGGGCTTTTATTCTGGGAATGCATAATCTCGCCGCGCTGAAGGCAGAAGCGACGGTCCGCGATATCGGGCTCTCAGGAGTAAAGCGGGCGCTGGACCTCGGCGGGGGACCGGGTACGTATGCGATAGAGATGGCCAGAAAGGGAATTCATGTCACGCTCTTCGATGCGCCGGAGACCAGAAAGATCGCCATGTCCGTATTAAAAAAGGCGGGGATCCCAAAAGGCCTGATTGACATCACGGGAGGAGATTTTTTGAAAGATGAGATTGGTGAGGGGTATGATCTAATTTTTATGAGTCAGATTATTCACTCCTATTCAGCGAAAGACAATATTGCCCTTTTGAAGAAGTGCCGGAAGGCACTGGGCAAAAACGGGAGGATTGTCATCCAGGAGTTCCTTATCAGCGAAGACAGGACGCGCCCGGTGTGGAGCGCACTGTTTGCCATTAATATGCTGGTAAACACCGAGGGAGGAAGGACATATTCTCCGGGGGAGATAAAGGACTGGCTGGAGAAGGCGGGCTTCAGGAATGTTCGGAAAAAGATGGTTGCCGACGGCGTACTGGTCAGTGCAGGGAAATGAGTGAACGAACATTAACCATTCGTGAACAGACCGAGGAGATTGAGAGAAATATTCTCCATCCAGGGGCGTGTCTCAGCGCAAAAAGCAGGGGACGACAGAAGAGGGAAAAGGAAGGTGAGATACGTACCTGCTTCCAGCGTGACAGGGACAGGATAATCCATTCAAAGGCATTCAGGCGGTTAAAGCACAAGACACAGGTTTTTCTGGCGCCTAAAGGGGACCACTACAGAACCCGGTTGACCCACACACTTGAGGTAGCTCAAATTGCCCGGACAATTGCCCGGGCACTCAGACTCAATGAGGACCTGACAGAGGCAATAGCGCTCGGACATGACCTCGGGCATACACCTTTTGGTCACGCGGGAGAAACCATATTACGTGAAATCTATCCCGGGGGGTTTGACCACTACAAGCAGAGTCTCAGGGTGGTTGATATTCTTGAAAGGAATGGCCGGGGACTGAACCTTACGCAGGAGGTAAGAGAGGGAATACTGAAGCATTCCAAAGGCAAGGGAGAAATTTTATCGTCCCGCGGAAAAAGTGCAACCCTGGAAGGGCAGATCGTCAGGATATCTGACATTATCGCCTATGTCAATCATGATCTTGATGACACTCTTCGCGCAGGCATGCTGAAGAAATCAGACATCCCTTCAATATTTTTCAAAATTGGCGACAGACAGTCCAAGAGAATTGACTCAATGGTGAAGGACGTAATATACTTTTCATCTTCATCGGACATGAAGGAGATCACCCTGAGTGATGAAATGAAGGACATCATACACGGGCTGAGGGATTTTCTTTATAAGAATGTGTATGAAGGTGAAATTTCAAAAAAGGAGTTTAAGAAGGCGAGGAAGATCCTTCTTGATCTCTATGATTATTACAGGGAACATACAGAGGATGTCTTTCGGGAATTTCCCAGGAAACTGACCACTGATAAGAATAGAATTGTCTGTGATTTTATAGCCGGGATGACAGACAGGTATGCATTACTCATGTATGAACAGCTTTTTCTGCCTCAGCCCTGGCTGGTTTTTTAAAGCGGTCTGTTTCCTGTTCGCCATGGGTCAAAACTGCATGCGGCGCTCAATGCAGGGGATATGAGAGGGGACAGATTATAACCTGTATTATTTATTGGTATTTTTTCGAAATTCCCTGTAAAATGGAGAATGATATGATGTTGTAGCAGGGAGTGACTGGAGAGGCGCAGTGAAGAAGAAAATAATGGAGGCCATACACCGGTTTCTCTTGACAATGACGGTATGTCCTCTTATAATTTAAAAAAAATGATTGGAGGGTCGTTATGACAAAGGCGGAATTAGCAGACAGGCTTTATGAGAAGGTGGGGCTTCCCAAGAAGGAGGCCACCACAATTGTTGAAACACTGTTTGATTCTATGAAAAGTATCCTCGCAGAAGGGGAATCGATAAAAATTACAGGTTTTGGGACCTTTCTTGTGAGAAAAAAGAATTCGCGAAAAGGAAGAAATCCAAAGACGGGAACCGAACTTGAGATAGAACAGAGAAGGGTCGTTACGTTTAAACCAAGCCTTCAGTTTAAAGCTCTTGTTGAAAAGGTGTAATCTCTTATGGGGTCTTCGCCTCGGAAGAAAATAAGTACTGACAGGCTCTTTTATAAAATAGGAGAGATCAGTAAAATTGCCGAGATCGAGTCCCATGTGCTCAGATATTGGGAATCGGAGTTCCCTTTTCTCAAACCCCGCAAGAACAAGACCGGGCAGCGCATTTATTCAAGAAAAGATCTGGAACTCGTTCTTCAAATAAAAAATCTTCTGTATAAGGAAAAATATACCATTGCAGGAGTCAGAAAAAAATTCAGCAGCAATACTTTGAAGAAGAACTCCGTTTCCATTGAAACGATCCAGGGGGTAAAGAAGCGGCTCAAAGAAATTCTGGATACCCTGAGCAGAGATGTACGCAGCCAGAGAGGGCCCGTCATCTCAGACAAAAAAAATGGCTCGCAGCTGCATCTGTGAATATCTGCTGTCTGCCTTCAGTTTCTGTAGAGAGAACCCATACGTGTTTATTCAGTCTAGGGCACCTTTTACATAATACACTCGATATGTGCCTGATATATGAGAATGCATCGGGGCGTAGCGCAGCCTGGTTAGCGCACTGGTCTGGGGGACCAGGGGTCGGAGGTTCAAATCCTCTCGCCCCGACCATTTATCAGCGTATGGAGCATGCCTGTGTATTGAAAACCGGACATCCTGTCTTCGCAGGGATTCTGCCGGATACCGTGCAGGATCTGCATTAAAAATACCTTGAGAATGACGAAGGCGGTTTTTTCCGGACAACGCCGTCCTGTTGTCTTTTTTTGACAGCCTCCTGATTCCCCCTTGTTTTTTTTATTGGATAAGTGGTATTCTTTGATTTAGTTTTTCACACCTTAAGTTTGTTATTGAAAGAGTGGGCATTTCCCACTCTTTTGTTTTATATATGAAAAATGGATCTAGACGCTGTTAAAAAAAAAGTGAGAGGGATTATTGAGCCGGTGATTGAATCCCTCGGGATTGAGCTTGATGACATTGAGTTGAGCAAAATGAAGGCCAGAGGACTATTGAGGGTTTTTATTGACAGGGAGGAGGGAGTAACGATAGAAGACTGTGAGCGTGTCAGCCGGGAAATAGAGGCAGTGATAGATGTTGAGGACCCGATACCCTTTTCCTATGTACTGGAGGTTTCGTCACCGGGACTTGACCGCCCGCTTAAGGGTCCGGAAGACTTTAAGCGATTTGCCGGACGGCTTGCGAGGGTCGTGACTCAGGAACCGATTGGCAAACAGACTTTTTTTGTAGGGGAAATTAGAGAGGCCGGTGATGATGCCATAGTGCTTCTTTTACCGAAAAACAAAGAAGTTGCAATCCCCTATAAAGATATATCAAAGGCAAGACTGGAAGTGGAGGTGTAACGTATGAATCGTGAACTGATACATATTATAGAGCAGATGAGTAAAGAACGGGGGATTCCCAAGGAATCCATTCTTGGCACCCTTGAATCTGCACTGTTGTCAGCGGTGAGGAAGAAATATGGCCTTGAGGCTGAAATCAATATTAAAATTGATACTGAATCCGGTGAAATCTCCATCAGTACGGCAAAAAAGATAGTAAAAAAGGTCAGCGACCCGATAACGGAAATTTCACTGAAGGATGCCAAAAAAATTGATCCGTCAAAAGTACTGGATGACGACATTGATTCTCCCATATCCCTTGATAATTTTGGCAGGATTGCAGCGCAGACAGCGAAACAGGTCCTCTTTCAGCGTGTCAGGGAGGCGGAAAAGGAAGCTATTTTCGAAGAGTATAAAGACAAGGTCGGACAGATTGTAAGCGGTGTGGTAATTCGCCGGGAAAAGGGTGCTTATTTTATAGCCCTTGGCAGGGCCGAGGCGACACTTCCCGTTAAATCTACACTTCCTACGGAGAGTCTGAAAAGGGGGGAAACAATAAGGACATACATAGAAGACGTAAAGGTAACACCCCGCGGGCCGGTCATCCTGCTTTCAAGGGCGCACCCGAATTTTGTTGCAGAGCTTTTTAAAATGGAGATACCGGAAATTTATGAGGGTATCGTCGTGATCAAAGAGATTGTCAGGGAAGCAGGGGACAGGACAAAGCTGACCGTTTCGTCAAAGAACCCCATGGTCGATCCTGTGGGTGCATGTGTGGGGATGAAGGGCACGCGTGTGCAATCGATAGTCAGGGAATTACGGGGTGAGAGGATTGACATCATACCCTGGACGGATGATCCGAGAGTTCTTATCGCAAAGGCTTTGAGCCCCGCAAGCGTCGAAAGCATAGGCATCAATGAAGAGGAAAAGTCTGCCATGGTTGTGGTAAATGACCAGCAGCTCTCCATAGCGATAGGGAAAAGGGGGCAGAACGTGAGACTGGCGATGAAACTTACGGGATGGGACATTGATATAATCAGCGAGACAGAGTATAACAAGATAAGAAAGGGAGAGATAGAAAATCAGCTTGAGGAGCTGCAGGGTGAAAGCCAGATGAACGAAGAAGATCAATCTTCCGAGGATGAACAAGAACAATAATAATCTCATCCGGAATAAAACTTCTCATTATAGCCCCCGAATATCAAAAGATACCCCTGTTCAGTATATAAAGGGAGTAGGCCCGGTCCGGGCCAGGCTTCTTCAACGCATTGGCATTCATACCCTTGAAGATATCCTTTTCTATTTTCCCTGGCGTTATGAAGACAGGAAAAACCTGAAAAAGATCGGTCGTCTCAACTGTGGAAATCATGAAACTACCCTGGGTGAGGTGGTTTCATCGGATATTATGACAACCCCCCGGAAGAGAATGAAAATCTTTGAGCTTACGGTTTCTGATGAAACGGGTGTTCTTAAATCCAGGTGGTTCAACCAGGCCTATCTGAAAAAATATTTCAAGAAAGGCCAGAAGGTCATTTTAAGCGGAGCAGTAAAAGGGAACCCCTACTCGGGTATCGGGCTGGAAATGGAGAACCCGGACTTTGAACTGGTGGGAAGTGATGACACCTTAATCCACACCTCAAGGATTGTACCTGTCTATAAGGCCACAGAAGGATTGTCCCCCAGACAAATCAGAACATTGATGTTCCATACGACAGAATCATACTCTTTTATCATAGAAGAGTATGTGCCTGCGGACATTCTCGAGCGGAATAATCTGAAAGCCCTTCCATGGGCCGTAAAGGAGGCGCATTTCCCCGAGGAATTTATTGATACCGATGTCCTGAACCGGGGTTCGGGCCCGGCACACAGACGACTGGTCTTTGACGAATTTTTCCTGCTGGAACTCGGACTTGCTCTCCTGAAAAAAGGGGAGACAGTGGAAAGGGGGATTGGATTTATTATTGATAATAAACTTTGCAGTCAATTCCTCGAGGGCCTCCCCTTTGGGCTCACAAATGCACAAAAACGTGTTCTGGATGAAATAAGGGCAGATATGCAGAGACCGTTCCCCATGAACAGGCTCCTGCATGGAGATGTAGGCTGCGGCAAGACGGTTGTTGCCCTTGCATCCATGCTCATTGCGGTTGAAAACGGTTATCAGGCCTGCCTGATGGCACCCACGGAACTTCTTGCCGAGCAGCATTTTATTACTATACGCAGGATGATCGGGAATCTCGGTGTGAACGTAGCACTGCTGACGTCCAGCATGAAAGACAGGCCTGTTGATGATATCAGCAGAGGGGCTGCGCACATTGTAATAGGGACGCATGCGCTCATACAGGAGAACGTACAGTTTCACAATCTTGGCCTCGCAATCATTGATGAACAGCACAGATTTGGCGTGGTCCAGAGGGCCTCGCTCAGACGGAAGGGAGGCAACCCCGATATACTGATCATGACGGCGACGCCCATACCGAGGACACTTTCAATGACACTGTACGGGGACCTTGATATCGCAGTAATAGATGAGCTTCCTGCAGGACGGAGGCCTGTCATTACAAAGGTGTTTTTCCCCTCTCAGAAGGACAGGGTCTATTCCATGATTGAAAGCGAGCTGAATAAGGGGAGACAGGTCTATATTGTCTATCCCCTTATCGATGAATCTGAAAAACTTGATCTTAAATCGGCGATTGAAGGGGCAGAGGCGTTTAAAAAGATATTCCCTGAGAGGCAGACAGGACTGGTGCACGGTAAAATGCATCGCGATGAAAGGGAGTCTGTGATGGCAATGTTTACATCAGGGGAGATAGACATACTTGTGGCAACAACGGTAATTGAGGTGGGAATAGATGTCCCCAATGCGAGCCTTATGCTTATTGTGCATGCAGAGCGGTTTGGGCTTGCGCAGCTGCATCAGCTGCGGGGGCGGATAGGGCGGGGAGGACATGATTCGTACTGTCTGCTCATGGCATATCACCCGTTCAGCGAAGATGCGAGAAAAAGGCTCAGGGCAATGGAGTCAACGGGGAATGGGTTTATCATAGCAGAGAGGGACCTTGAGATACGCGGCCCGGGTGATTTTTTCGGTACACGGCAGTCGGGACTTCCTGATTTAAAAATTGCTAATATACTACGGGACATCGATGTGCTTGAAAAGGCGAGGAAAGAGGCCTTTGCACTCATTGAAGATGATCCGGGTTTAGACAGATATCCATTATTGAAGGAAACCTTGCAGAGAAAGTGGATGGGAAAGCTTGACCTGATTAAAAGTTAATGTCATGAGGAGTAAGCACAGAGGTCTTTAACGTAAAGCGCACAGCGTATAACTTTTTGGAGGGAGACATGTTAGACAGGACAAAAGAAAGCCTTGCAGCGGGGATAACCCGGGTTAAATGGATTGCATCATTTCTTGCCGATAGAATAAAAGCGGAGATATCTATTGCAAAAATCCACTACAGGAGGAGCAGGATTGAACGTCAGATAAATGACCGGTACAGGGACATTGGCAGGAGGGTCGTGGAACTCAGGGACCGGGGAGAAACGGATGTCTTTAAAGACGCTGTTATTCAGCATGCACTTGATGAAGTAAAGGACATGAACGACACATTGAAGATGGACAGAAAAGAAGCAGACCAGATGGACAAACAGCCGGAACAGTGATATATCCGGCGACCTTTCTGTTCGGTGCAGTCATCGGGTCTTTTCTCAATGTATGCATATACCGCATTCCGAGAGAAGAATCCCTCGTGCGCCCCGGCTCCCGGTGCACCTCCTGCGGCAGGCCGGTCAGGTTCTATGACAACATACCGATCGTGAGCTTTATTTTACTTTTGGGCAGGTGCAGATACTGTAAGACAAGACTGTCGTTCAGGTATCCTCTTGTTGAATTTCTCAATGCCGTCCTTTACGTGCTTGTCGTGCTACGGTTCGGTACCGGTTCTCCCTGGCTGTTGCCGGTTTACTTTCTTTTTGTATCTGCCCTGGTCGTTATTGTTTTTATCGATATTGACTATCAAATTATTCCGGACAGCATCACTCTCCCGGGTATTCCCCTTGCTGTTCTTCTGGGGTCCACCGTAGGAATTGATCCATTTTCACGGAATGAATTACTGGGCTTTGCGGCGTCGCTTACCGGGTTTCTTGCAGGGGGCGGCTTTTTTTATTCAGTTGCATTACTGGGCAGGGCCGTATTCAAAAAAGAAGCAATGGGCGGAGGAGACATAAAGATGATGGCCATGACAGGAGGTCTGCTGGGGTGGAAGGGGGTCATCCTCACAACATTCATGGGAAGTCTTTCCGGTTCCATTATCGGCATTATCCTTATCCTGTTAAAGGGACGGGAATGGGGGTCAAGAATCCCCTTTGGTCCCTATCTTGCGTTAGGTGCCCTTGTCAGCCTTTTCTGGGGACAGGATATTATGGCGTGGTATCTGCATTTCAGGTGGTATTCCCATGGGTGATCGTTCTCTTATCAGACTAGCAGGGATATCTTTTTTCGTGTTCTTAGGGGTGATTGTCGGGGTCCTGCTTGTTCCGGCAATGGAAGGGAAAAATATACCGTATGGTGCAGGCGCTGCAGCACTCATAATAATTGTCCTGTTCATTGCATTGGCAAGAATGTATATTCAAAAACAGCGCACAGCCCTGGAATCAGCCGGAGAAGGTGAAAAAGGCTCTAAAGTAGGATTTGTGGTGGATACATTCCACGATCTTGTAGCAAAACTCAAAGAAAAGGAAAAGGAACTTGAAAAGTTAAAGGCCCTTGCAGAGGAAAAGGCAGTAAGGATGGAGGCCTATAATGACAATATTCTTCAAAGCGTGCCCAGCGGGGTTATCAGCGTTGATACTGCCCTCATCATGAGAAGTATAAATAATGCGGCTGAACGTATGCTGGGAGTCAATGCAGGGGGCACGATCGGAAAGCGGTTTGATGATGTCTTCAGGGAGCCGTTAACAGTTATTATGCGTGAAGCGAAGACTGTATTAAGGGCGGAATATCCCTATATCACGGATGACGGGAGGCATATATGGCTTGGCATTACTACGTCAGAATTGAAAAACTCAAGGGGGGATAAAATCGGCCTTATCTTTGTCTTTACGGACCTGACGGACATCAAGGCGCTTCAGTCACAGGTGGAACTGAAGCAGAGACTGAGCCAGCTTGGTGAAATGTCGGCCGGCATATCTCATGAGCTGAGGAACTCGATGTCGGTAATTGCAGGGTATGCAAAACTTCTCGGTAAAAGGGTCGATCCCGCGAATAAGGGCACTGTGGATGCGATCCAGGAGGAAATAGGCAGTATGGATGAAATCATCTCCGAGCTTCTTGCGTTCGCAAAACCCAATGTTTTGAGTACGCAGAAGGTCCTCATAAACGATATGGTAAGGGAGACAGCTGAAACGGCAGCGGAGAACAATGATCTCATAAGGGTTTCTATAAATGCTGCGGCGCCTGTCACAGTGAAGGCCGACACGGTGCTCCTGAGACAGGCCCTGACGAACCTGTTCATAAATGCAGTAGAGGCCATGCCCGAAGGCGGCAGTATCGCGATAGATATAATACCGGGACAGGGGAAAGCAGAGATACATATTCAAGACTCCGGACAGGGAATCCCTGAAGATATTAGACCGAAAATCTTTCTCCCGTTTTTTACGACAAAAGAAAAGGGCATCGGGTTCGGCCTTGCGCTTGTACAGAAAATAATCGTCTCTCACGGGGGAAGTATAGAGGTTGACAGTGTTGAGGGGAAGGGGACTGTCTTCAGGATAGCGTTGCCCTCAGAGCAATAATGATGGATATTATTTATTATACAGAGGTGTGTAAGAAAGGGGGCGGATGTGCCCCGTAAAGGAGAGAGGGAGTTGGACAGTCTGAATTATTCCGCAGGGAACCAGACAGGTGCCCTTGATAGAGAGGCACAGCAGCATATTAAGAAGATAAAAAGTGCCGATATCCTCATCGGGATTCCGAGCTGCAATAATGCAAATACAATCGGCCGCGTTATTAAGGCGGCGGAGCTCGGCCTTGCAAAATATTTCCCGCGTTATAAAGGAGTGATTATCGTGTCTGAAGGGGGTGACCTTGAAGAAACCCGAAAGGCCGTTGATGTCCTTAAGGACAAAAATTATTTCAGGAACTCATTCATTTCCAGACCTGCAATCGAAACAGAGATATTTGTTTTAAAATACTGCGGGCCATCGGGGAAAGGCACGGCAATTAAGGCAATATTTGAAACAGGAAAAATCCTCAATATCAAGGCAGGGTGTATGCTTGATTCGGACTTGCGGAGTATATCGCCTGAGTGGATCGAGCTGCTGATTTCACCGGTCCTGTTGCAGGATTTTGGATTTGTGACCCCCTATTACAGTCGCCATAAGTATGACGGCACAATTACGAATATGATTGCCTATCCCCTTACCTGGGCATTGTACGGCCGGCGTGTGCGTCAGCCCATTGGCGGTGATTTTGGATTTTCACCGCAACTGACGGAGAGTCTTCTTTCGAAAGCGGTCTGGGAGACTGATATTGCGCGGTTTGGTATTGATATATGGATGACAACCGTTGCAATCTGCGAAGGTTTTAAAATCTGCCAGTCTTTTCTCGGGGCAAAAATCCATGATGATAAAGACCCGGGAAAAGATCTCAGTCCCATGTTCACGCAGGTCGTAGGGACTATATTCAGCCTGATGAACATGTACAGGGAAAAATGGCTCCGTGTCAGGGGGAGCCGTCCTACCGCCATCTTTGGCTTTGAATCAGAGGTTGTTCCAAAGCCTCTTGAGGTGGACGTTGAAAACCTCATCAGGAAATTTCAGGAAAATGCTGAAGCATGCATGCCTGTGTGGGAAAAAGTGCTGGAGAGGGAAAACTGTGATAAGATACGGGAGGTATCCAGAATGGAAACTTCCCATTTTGAATTGCCCGTTGAGCTCTGGATTAAATGTCTCTATGATTTCGCATTTTCGTATGCAAAACGAATAAATGGATTAAGCACTCATGACGTAATCGGGTCTCTTGTCCCGATTTATTATGCCAAAATAGCTTCTTATGTAATAAAGACGCGGAATCTGGATTCACATCAGGCTGAGGAATTAATCAATTCACAGTGTGTTGTTTTTGAGAAATTAAAACCATACCTGGCGGATCGTTGGTCTTCGGAATGATAAGGGGGGACAGCAAAGTGAAAAAGAAGATTCTTGTAGTTGATGATGAGCAAAATATCAGATTCTTACTCAGGGAGGAACTCACTGATGAAGGATACGATGTTCTCCTGGCGGAAAACGGTACACAGGCGCTTACCATGATAAAAGAGGAAAAACCGGACCTCGTGACGCTTGATATAAAAATGCCGGGAGAAGACGGCCTGTCCCTGTTAAGAAAGATCAGGGAAATAGAATATGACCTGCCGGTGATCATCTGTTCGGCATACAGTGTTTATAAAAGTGACTTTTCAGCAGTTGCTGCAGATTATTATGTGGTTAAATCCTCGAATTTTGATGAACTCAAGAGCAAGATAAAGGAAATATTGAGCTACGAATCATAGGAGAATTATTCTTTTAAACACCCTGCGGAAGAGACCGCAGGGTGTTTTCATTTTTTCTGTGCAACAAATTCTGAACACAGGCTTTAATCAGAATGGCGTGCACATTCCATTTATTTCACATCGACCGTAACAGAATCAAAGGAAGAGTGCTCCGAATCCTGAACACCGTTCATGAATGTATCAACCCCGAAATAGAGCCTGTACTGGCCGCGCTGCAGTCGTGAGGTGTTCAAAACCTCAACAGGTCCCATGGCATGCAGCGGCCCCTGACGGTACACTGAATCCCCGCGTCTCCATTTGCCCGTTGTTTCATCGTAGCGGTACCAGCGGTTCCGGTAGTGCATTAATAACCACCAGTCAGCATCCTTCCCGTTGTGGCCTCCCGGATCAAGCGTTATGGAGGCTGACATCCCGTCGTTTCTCCTCAGCGTCACCGTACCCCCCGCCCCGTTTACCCTGATTGTAGGAACAGGATGAAGAACGGTCCCCGCTGTCCCCGATAACACTACCGCTGCTGCCGGTGTGTCAGGGTCATTTGAGAAAATGGTCATGGTTGCGCTCCTGTCCCCTGCTGACTGCGGCGCAAAGAGGACATCAACGGTACAGGTCTCAGCAGGCCCCAATGTGCTGTGTGTGCAGTCGTCAGTCTCCCCCATGCTGAAGGCTGAAGCATCGGCCCCCCCGATCGCAATCGTCCCGATCGCAAGGGCCTCTGTGCCCGCATTGGCTATCATTATTGTCTGTAAAGACGGGGCCCCTCCCTGCCCCGGAAAATGCACCCGGTCCGCCTGGCAGGTTACCCAGACATTGTCAATTCCCCAGAACCCCTCTGCAGCAGTGTTTGCATAGGTGAACTTTACCTGCCCGCCGGCTGCCTCAGCAAGGGAGCTTATATCGACCTCTTTCCACTGCGGTGCCGGGTATCCGTCATCTGCATCCATACGGAGGGCCTCTGTCCATGTTGCGCCTCCGTCATTGCTGAACGCTACGGCACCATGTCCGGAATACCAGTAATAGTGATTGCTGAAGGCAAGGGCCACACTGTTGCACAGGACAGCATCAAATGGTTCTGTTACCATCTCATCAACCTCTGTCGGGGTACAGGAAGAGTCCACCAGAGCAGAGGGCCCGGCAAAGGGATACCCGATTGTCCTTCCGCACTGATTACGGGCGCTCCATGAACCCTCTCCCTGCCAGTTTGCGGGAATGCCTGCTGTAAAATCTTCACGTAAAAGCACGGTGCTCACCTTTATATCAGGGGCACATCCCTCATCAACCTCACCGTTGCAGTCATTATCAACCCCGTCGCCGCAGCTGGTCTCGGGGGTTTCTTCAGGTATACCCGGAGTACAGGTGTTCACTTCCCTTCCGGTCTGGCATACAACCTGACCTGTTGCTGTACATGATCCGGTGCCGCATGAGATCACGGCGGAGAGATAATCATCATCAGCAGTGCCGTCACAATCATTGTCAACTCCGTCGCAGGCAGTGTCAGCAGCATGGGGATGAACAGCAGGGTTGCTGTCATTACAGTCATTGCCCGGCACTGTCTGACATCCTGCAGGTTCACAGCCTGTACCTGTGCAGGAACCATCTGTTGATGTGCCTCTGTAACC